>JADGBD010000059.1:2869-9264 GCA_015231665.1 Gammaproteobacteria bacterium | reverse complement strand
CCGGCGATGAAGCCGGCGCCGAGGTGCCGCCAGACGAAGATGCAGGACCAGCCTCAACTGAAGTGGCTGCAGAAGCGGAGATTGCCGCCGCACCCATCCCAGCCGAGCCCGCACCCCGAGCCCGGCCGGCAGCCAAAGCCGCTGCCAAGCCCGCTGCCAAACCGGCACCCAAGCCGGCACAACAGCCTGAAGCCAGGCCCGAGCCCGCCGCGGCTCCGGCACGCGCCCCGGCCGCCAGCTCCGCTGGAGCGGGCAATGCCCCTGCTGCCGCTGGCGAAACCACGGTACGGGTGGATACCAGCCGCCTGGATGAGATCATGAACATGGTCGGTGAGCTGGTGCTGGTGCGCAATCGCCTGCAGAACCTCAAGGCCAGCATCCAGGACGAGGACATGATCCAGGCCGTGGCCAATCTGGACGTGGTCACCTCGGATCTGCAGCTGTCGGTGATGAAAACCCGCATGCAGCCGATCAAGAAGGTCTTCGGCCGCTTCCCCCGGGTGGTGCGCGACCTCGCCCGCAGCCTGCGCAAGGAAATCGACCTGACCCTGGTGGGTGAGGAAACCGACCTCGACAAAAACCTGGTGGAGGCCCTCGCCGACCCCTTGGTGCATCTGGTGCGCAACGCCGTTGACCACGGCATCGAAATGCCCGACGAGCGCGAGCAGGTGGGCAAGCCACGCAAGGGCACCGTAGTCCTCTCCGCCGCCCAGGAGGGCGATCACATCATTCTCTCCATCCGCGACGACGGCAAGGGCATGAATGCCGATGTGCTGCGGCGCAAGGCGGTGGAAAAGGGCATGATGGACGAGGAGGCCGCCGCCCGGCTTGACGAGCGCGACTGCTTCAACCTGATCTTCGCCCCCGGCTTTTCCACCAAGACCGAAATCTCCGATGTCTCCGGCCGCGGCGTTGGCATGGACGTGGTCAAGACCCGCATCGCCCAGATGAACGGCCAGGTGGAAATCGATTCCGTCGAGGGCAAGGGCTCGACCATCACCATCAAGCTGCCCCTGACCCTGGCGATTCTGCCCACCCTGATGGTGGTGCTGGACACCCAGCCCTTTGCCCTGCCCCTGTCCAGCGTGGTGGAGATCTTCAATCTGGATCTGCGCAAGCGCAACGTCGTCGATGGCCGCCAGACGGTGATGGTGCGCAACCGCGCCCTGCCCTTGTTCTTCCTGCGCCAGTGGCTGATCAAAAACTCGGTATTCGATGTGGATAATTACGCCAACGGCTCCGGCCATGTGGTGGTGGTCAACATGGGCGGCGTTCAGGTCGGCCTGGTGGTGGACCATCTGGTGGGCCAGGAAGAAGTGGTGATCAAACCCCTCGGGTCAATGATACAGGGCATAGATGGCCTCGCCGGTGCTACCATCACCGGGGACGGCAAGATCGCCCTGATTCTCGACGTGCCCGGGCTGATGCGTAAATATGCCCACAGATTTTAGCAGCCTGTCGGGACAGTTCCCGCCAATTCAAATCGGCCGCACCCCCAAGCCGCGATAAGTCGTTGTAACTGATCAAGGAAATCCATGGCTGACAAGATTCGAGTTCTGGTTGTCGATGATTCGGCCTTTTTTCGCAAGCGCATTACCGATGCCCTGGCGCGCGAGCCGGCGCTGGAAGTCGTCGGCCTGGCCAGCGATGGCCTGGAGGCGGTAGAACAGGCCCGCCGGCTGCAGCCCGATGTGATCACCATGGACATTGAGATGCCGGTCCTCGACGGCATTGAGGCGGTGCGCCGGATCATGGCCCAGCGACCGACGCCGGTGCTGATGTTCTCCGTGCTCACCTACAACGGCGCCAAGGCCACCCTGGATGCCTTGGAGGCCGGCGCGGTGGACTTTCTGCCAAAGCAGCTCAACTCGGTGGAAGCCTCCGCCGGCCTGGGCCACTGCGAGCTGTGCAGCCGCATCCTCGCCATCGCCAAGCGGCCGCTGATCGCCGCCCGCCGTGCCGAAGCACCCAAGCCTGCCGTGACCCTAGCACCAGTCAGGCCGCAGCCACTGCCGAGCGCCGGCGCCGGCGCCGGCCGACGCGAGCAGATTCTGCTCATCGGCGCCTCCACCGGCGGCCCCATCGCCCTGCAGAACATCCTCACCCTGCTGCCGGCCAGCTTTCCCGTGCCCATCGTCGTTGCCATCCACATGCCGGCGGATTTCACCCGTGCCTTTGCCGATCGCCTGGACAACCTGTGCAAGGTACGGGTGCGCGAGGCCCAGGACGGCGATCGCCCGCAACCGGGCACGGTGCTCATCGCCCCCGGGGGTCACCAACTGCTGTTCGACGGCCGCCCGAGCCAGACCAGCGTGCAGGTGCGCGACAGCACCGCCGGTCAGATCTACCGCCCCAGCGTGGATGTGCTGTTCGGCTCGGCGGCGCGTACCTTCGCCAACAAATCCCTCGCCCTGGTGCTCACCGGCATGGGCTCCGATGGCCTGCAGGGCGCACGCCTGCTCAAACAGGCCGGCTCCGCTCTCTGGTCGCAGCACGCCTCCAGCTGCGTGGTTTACGGCATGCCCCAGGCGGTGGAAAGCACCGGTCTCTCCGACCGGGTACTGCCGCTCAACGACATGGCCAAGGCCCTGACGGAGCACTTCAGCTGAAGGTGCGCATGGGCCCATGGATATCCTCAGTCTCATTGGTGTTGTCCTCGGCTTCGCCGCCATCCTCGGCGGCAACCTGCTGGAAGGCGGCCATGCCTCGGCGCTGATCAATGGCCCGGCGATGGTCATAGTCTTCGGCGGCACCATCGCCGCTGCCCTGCTGCAGACCCCAGCGCGCACCTTTGTCCGCGCCCTGCGCCTGTCCGGCAAGGTGTTTGCCCCCACCAAACGTGACCGCCCGGCGATGATCCGCAAGCTGGTGGAATGGGGCGGCATCGCCCGCAAGGACGGCCTGCTGGCGCTGGAGCGGGCATCGGACCAGGAAGCCGACGGCTTCGTCCGCAAGGCCATGCAACTGCTGGTGGACGGCGGCGAGCCCGAGGCGATCCGCCTGGTGCTGGACATGGAGCTGGAAAACCGCGAGGACGAAGACATCAACGCCGCGCGGGTGTTTGTCGCCATGGGCGGCTATGCACCGACCATCGGCATCCTCGGCGCGGTGATGGGGCTGATCCATGTGATGCAGAATCTGGCCGACCCGGCCATGCTCGGCTCCGGCATCGCCACCGCCTTTGTCGCTACCATCTACGGCGTGGGCCTGGCCAACCTCTTTCTGCTGCCCTTCGGCAACAAGCTCAAGGCCCATGTGCTCGACCAGACCCAGTATTACCGCATGGTGGTGGAGGGGGTGGTATCCATCGCCGAGGGGGAAAACCCGCGCCACATCGAAGCCAAGTTGCGGGGGTTCCTCTGAAGATGCGCAAGCGACAGCGGGAGGACGAGGACAATACCGATCGTTGGCTGGTGTCCTACGCCGACTTCATCACCCTGCTGTTCGCCTTTTTTGTCGTCATGTACGCCATTTCCTCGGTCAACGAGGGCAAATACCGGGTGCTCACCGAGACCCTCACCGACGCCTTCCAGGATCAGGGTCAGAAGGATCGTGGCAGTCCCATCGGCGTCGAGCCCGGCGGCCAGCTGATGCCCCTGCCCGAGCCCCTGCCGCCACTGCAGGAGGCCCTGCCAGAGGCCCCACTGGAAACTCCGCTGGAAACCCCGCAGCAGGCACAAAGCCAGCCTAAGCCTGACCCCGATCCCGAGCCCCAAACCCCAGCGGAGCCAGCCCCGGCGGAAGAATCCCTGCTGGCGCTGGGTGCCCGCCTGGAGCAAGCCCTCGGTGACCTGCTGGCACAGAACCTGGCCAGCATCGACTACCACAAGGATTGGATCGAGCTGAATCTGGACAGCCAGCTGTTGTTCGAGACCGGCGCCGCCCGGCTCAATCGCGAGGCCCTGCGCGCCCTGCGCGAACTCAGCCGGGTGCTCAAGGGCGGCCCCAACCTGATCAACATCGAGGGCCACACCGACAACATCCCCATCCGCACCCGCGAGTTCCCCTCCAACTGGGAGCTCTCCGCCGCCCGCGCCGCCAGCGTCGCCCATTATCTCGCCCGCCTCGGCCTGGAGCCTCAGCGCCTCAGCGCCATCGGCTTTGGCGAATACCAACCCCGCGGCGATAACGCCAGCGCCGAGGGGCGGGCGCAAAACCGCCGGGTCAGCCTGCTGATTCTCGCCGCTGACGCCGTGCCAGTTGGCCCGATGCGTGGCCCCGTGCGCAACCCGGCTGCCACAGGCGGGGGAGCAGCGCCGTGAAGGTCTGGGCCATAGCCAACCAGAAAGGCGGGGTGGCCAAGACCACCACCACCGTCTCCCTCGGCGGCCTGCTGGCGGCCTGGGGTTTTCGCGTACTGCTGGTGGACATGGACCCCCACGGTTCCATGACCAGCTATTTTCGCTACGACCCGGACAACCTCGAAGACAGTGTCTACAGCCTGTTCCAGGCCAACGCCGACAAGCGCAGCCTCGACCCCCGCAGCCTGCTCTGCGAGACCGGCACCGAGGGCCTGATCCTGCTGCCCGCCTCCCTCGCCCAAGCGACCCTGGACCGCCAGGCCGGCAAACTCAACGGCATGGGGCTGATCCTCAAGGGCGCGCTCAAGCAGCTGGCGGACGAATTCGACTATGTGCTGATCGACTGCCCGCCCCTGCTCGGGGTGCTGCTGATCAACGCCCTGGCGGCCTGCGACCAGCTGATAATCCCGGTGCAGACCGAGTTTCTCGCCCTCAAGGGCCTGGAGCGCATGACCCACACCCTGCAGATGGTGCTCAAGGCCCGCCAAAAGCCCCTGCCCGATGTGATTGTGCCGACCATGTCCGACCAGCGCACCCGCGCCTCCCAGGACAGTCTGCGGGTGCTGCGCCAAAGCTACCGCGAGCAGCTCTGGCCCGGGGTCATCCCGGTGGACACCCGCCTGCGCGATGCAAGCAAATCCGGCCTGCCACCCCCCTTCTTCGCCCCCCGCTCCCGCGGCGTCGAAGCCTATACCGCTTTGTTGGAGTTCCTGCTGCGGCAAGGGGAGTAGGAATCGGGGTTAGGGACTAGGGGTTAGGGGTTAGGGCTTCTAATTGTGAAAATCACGGAGCTCTCATTTGCTCTATGATCGCTAGACTGAATCAGCATCACTCAAAGTAAAAGGCAAAAACCATGATACAGGCAGAACTCTCCAGTAACTTTAAACTCTCGATTCCCAAGGTGATCCAAGACAACCTCAAGTTGCAGCAGGGCCAGCGTTTTGTGCTGCTGGAGCGCGGCCATATTATCGAACTGATCCCGATGCAAAGTTTGCAGGAAGCGCGTGGCTCACTTGCCGGTATCGCCGGGGATACCATTATGGATTATCGTGACCGCAGTGAGAGGATGCCCGATTGAAGCTGATTGACACCTGTGGATGGATTGAGTGGCTGACCGATGAAACCCCGGGAGCGCGGGCGGCCTCGCCCGCACTAGGCTTGCACCAGCCCCGGATTCCGCTTCGCTCCATCCAGGCTACGCATTTGCAATCTTGTTAACTCTTTGCGCCCTTTGCGTTTCCTTTGCGTTCTTTGCGATCCGATGTTTGCTGCCGGCTTTGGCAAGTTGAGGTTGGGTCTTCTGACTGCTGGTAGCTGGCGCCGGACCGCTGGCAGCCGTCCGCCGACAGGCGCATAATCTGCCTCCCTTTGAGCTTTCGGAACCCCCGCTTTGAGCCTGATTCGCGCCCTTGCCAAGGTCAGCAGCAACACCATGATCTCGCGGGTGCTGGGCTTTGTCCGCGACCTGGTGCTGGCCCATACCTTCGGCGCCAATGGCCATACCGATGCCTTCTTTGTCGCCTTCAAGATCCCCAACTTCCTCCGCCGCCTGTTTGCCGAGGGGGCCTTTGCCGCCGCCTTTGTGCCGGTGCTCAGCGAGTACAAGGTCAAGCGCGATTTTGCCGAGCTTAAGGCCTTTGTCGATACCGTCGGCGGCACCCTGGGCCTGGTCCTGGTGGGGATCACCCTGGTGGGAGTGGCGGCATCGCCGCTGCTGGTGATGATTTTCGCCCCCGGTTTTGCCGACGAGCCGGGCAAGCATGACCTGGCCGCGGACATGCTGCGGCTGACCTTTCCTTACCTGCTGTTCATCTCCCTCACCGCCTTTGCCGGCGGCATCCTCAATGCCTACAACCGCTTTGCCATCCCCGCCTTCACCCCGGTGCTGCTGAATCTGGCGCTGATCGGCGCCGCCCTTTGGCTTGCGCCCTATATGCAGGAGCCGATCACCGCCCTGGCCTGGGGTGTGCTGATCGCCGGGATGGCCCAGCTGACCTTCCAGCTGCCCTTTCTCAACAAGCTGAAATTGCTGCCGCGGCCACGGGTCAACTTCAAGGATGAGGGCGTCCGACGCATCCTGCGGCTGATGCTACC
>JADGBD010000059.1:0-2859 GCA_015231665.1 Gammaproteobacteria bacterium | reverse complement strand
GGCGTGTCCGTGACCCAGATCAGCCTGCTGCTGGACACCCTGATCGCGTCCTTTTTGATCAGTGGCTCCATCTCCTGGCTGTATTACTCCGATCGCCTGATGGAGTTTCCCCTCGGCATCATCGGCGTGGCCCTGGGCACGGTGATCCTGCCGAACCTGTCCCACCGCCATGCCGAGGAGTCTGGCGAGGGCTTCTCCCGCGCCCTCGACTGGGGTCTGCGCTGGGTGCTCTTGCTCGGCCTGCCCGCCAGCCTGGGGCTGATGGTGCTGGCGGAACCCATTATCGCCACCCTGTTTCAATCGGCGGTGTTTCAGGCCAATGATGTGGAAATGACCCGGCGCAGCCTGATGGCCTACTCCCTCGGCCTGCTCGCCTTCATCTCGATCAAGGTGCTGGCCACCGGCTATTACGCCCGCCAAGACACCAAGACGCCGGTGAAAATCGCCGTCAAGGCGATGGCGGCCAACATGCTGCTCAACATCATCCTGGTGTTCCCCCTCGCCCACGCCGGCCTGGCCCTGGCAACCACCCTCTCCGGCGCGCTCAATGCCTGGCTGCTGTACCGGGGCCTGATCCTGGCCGGGGTCTATCAGCCCCTGCCCGGCTGGCGCCTGCGCCTGCTGCGGGTGGTACTGGCAAGCCTGATCCTGGGCCTGGGGCTCTGGTACGCCAGCATGGCCTGGGGCGATTGGCTCAGCATGGCCCGCAGCGAGCGGATTCAGGGCCTGCTGCTGCTGGTAAGCGCCGGCGGCCTGGGCTATTTCCTCCTGCTCTGGCTGCTGGGCATCCGCAAGCGGGACTTCAGCGATGCCGCCTGAGCGCCAGCGCAAAACCCGGGCCATCGCCCCCAAACCGGTGCTGGACCGTCCGGCGCAGGCGATCAACGAGTTTCTCGAATCCCTCCTCGAACCGGTGCAGGAATACCATCCGCCACAGGAAGTCCGCGAGGCCATCGCCCTTGCCCAGCTCGAAACTCAGCCCAAGACTCAGGTAACCGCCCAGGTAACCACTGAGGTCGCAAGCCAGCTCGAAAACCCGCCAGCGACCGCCATCGAAACCCAGACCGCCAGCCTCATCAGCGCCCAGCAAAGCCTGCCGGATTATGCCGCCGAGGCCTTTCAGTGCCTGCTGTTTCGCGCCTCCGGCAATGATTTTGCGATTCCGCTGATCAGCCTGCACAGCATCTTCAAGCGCAGCCAGAAGCCGGCCAAACTGCCCGGCCAGCCCCACTGGCACCGGGGAGTGCTGGTGCACCGGGAGAACAAGATCGGCCTGGTGGACCTGGGGGCATTGCTCGGCGAGCAGGCGGATGCCTCCGCCGCCGAACTGGTGATCGTCCTCGAGGACGGCCGGTTTGGCCTGATCTGTAGCGAGATCTTCCGCCCCCTGCGGCTGACACCGGATCAGGTGAAGTGGCGCCACCAGCGCCAGGAGCGGCCCTGGATGCTCGGCGCCCTCAAGGAGCAGCTCTGCCCCCTGATCGACACCCAGGCCCTGCTGGCAATGCTTGCCTGACCCGGCAAAAGGGACGCAGAGACCGCAGCCCAGAGTACGCAGAGGGTTGAATGGCTTTACGCAGAAACAACTAGCCGATCACAACTCTGCGCTCTCCGCGCTTCTTTGCGTCCTCTGCGTACCATCTTATGCCGTCTGGGCTTGGCTTTACCCCGAAACTGGCACAGTCCATGCTTTGTTATCGCCAGAAACGGTTGAGCGAGGCCAAAGCCGCCGCCACCGTCCGAAATTTGACGACAGAGACCCATCCATCCCCAAGACAGGAACGCAACTATGAGTCCGGCAGGCAAAGACCTAAGCAACGACCCCATGATCCAGCTGGTGACCTTCAAGCTGGAGGAGGAGTCCTACGGTGTAAACGTCATGCAGGTGCAGGAGGTGCTGCGGGTAAGCGAGATCGCCCCGGTACCCGGTGCCCCCCACTATGTGCTGGGGATCATCAACCTGCGCGGCAACGTGGTCACCGTCATCGATACCCGCAACCGCTTCGGCCTCAACTCCGCCGAGGTCACTGACAACAGCCGCATCGTCATCATCGAGGGCGAGGGCCAGGTGGTGGGGATTCTGGTGGACAGCGTCGCCGAGGTGGTGGAGCTGCGCGAGTCGGAGATCGACTCCGCCCCCAACGTCGGCAACGAAGAAACCGCCCGCTACATACAGGGCGTGCATACCCGCAAGGGCAGCCTGCTGATTGTGGTGGACATCAACAAGCTGCTCAACGACGAAGAATGGGCCGACATGGGCAGCTTCTGAGTTTCAGTCGCTGGGTCGCAGATTCAATCTCACAGGTGTCGACATGACTATTTATTGGCTCGCCTTCGTATCCTTCGCCATCATCGCCTTTTTGGGGCTTTTGTACCTGCAAAACCTGATTCAGCGTCAGGAGCGGGAGCTGGTGACCCTCAAGCGCGAGCTGCGCACCCTCACCGGCAACCTCAGCGCCCAGTGCGACAGCGGTTCCGGCATGAACCGCCGGCTAAATATCATCGAGGGCGACATGCGCCAGTGGCGCGAGCAGATGGATGAATTCCAGCAAATGCGCCAGGAACTGGAGCAGGAGCGCGAACAGGAACAGGTGCAGCGCAACCGCGAACAACCCTACGGCGAGGCCATCTATCTGGTCCACCAGGGTGCCAGCGTCCAGCGTCTGGTGGACGACCTCGGCCTGTCCCGCAACGAGGCGGAACTGCTCCACCGGGTACACGGCATCAGGGCGGCGGCCTGAGGTTCAGCCGCCAGTTTGTAGGTCGGCCTTCAGGCCGACTGGGCGCCGAGGGCTGACAGCCGACCGCTAAACCTCAATGCCCGCTGTTAGGCTTGCCGGTGGAGATGCGGTCCATCAC
>JADGBD010000058.1 GCA_015231665.1 Gammaproteobacteria bacterium | reverse complement strand
CAACCGGCGGATGTCGCCCAGTAGGCTGGCCAGCAGGCTGGTGAAGCGCGCACCCTGGGCACCGTCGATGACGCGGTGGTCGTAGGACAGCGACAGCGGCAGCATCAAGCGCGGGGCGAATTCGCTGCCGTTCCACACCGGCTTCGTCGCTGCGCGGGACACACCCAGTATCGCCACCTCCGGCGCGTTGACTATGGGGGTGAAGGCGGTGCCGCCGATGCCTCCCAGGCTGGAGATGGAGAAGCAGCCGCCCTGCAGGTCGCCGGGTAACAGCTTGCCGTCTCGCGCCTTGGCGCTGAGCTGCATCAGCTCGGCGGCCAGGTCGAACAGGGATTTCTGCTCCACATCCCGCAGCACCGGCACCAGCAGGCCGTTGGGGGTGTCCACCGCCACGCCGATGTGGACGTATTTTTTCAGCACCAGGCTGTCGCCCTCGGCGCTGAGCGAGCTGTTGAACTCGGGCAGGGCCCTGAGGGCGGCGGCACAGGCCTTGAGCAGGAAGGGGAACAGGGTCAGCTTGAGGCCACGCTGTTCGGCCTCGGACTTGAGGCCCTGGCGGAAGGCCTCCAGCTCGCTGATGTCCGCCTCGTCGAACTGGGTGACGTGGGGAATGTTCAGCCAGCAGTTGTGCAGATGGCCGCCACTGAGCTTTTTGATCCGGCTCAGGGGCTTGATCTCGATGCTGCCGAACTTGCTGAAATCCACCTGAGGCAGGGGCGGCAAAGCGAAGGCGCCACCGGTCGCCGCTGGCGCACGCGCCTCGCCACTGAGGGCCTTTTTGACAAAGTGCTGCACGTCTTCCTTGAGCACCCGACCCTTGGGACCGCTGCCGCTGACCTGGGCCAGTTCCACCCCCAACTCGCGGGCAAAACGGCGCACCGCAGGTCCGGCATGGGCCTTGCGGCCGCGGGCTATGGCCTGCATGTCCACCGGGGTGGGCATCACCGGCGGGCGGCGCTTTTCCTGCTCACCGGCGGGGCGACTGGGGGATGCTTCGTTCTCCCGCTCGGCATCCAGCTCCGGTTCCAGCTCGGGATCAATCTCGGCGGCGGGCAGATCGTCCACCGCGCTGACCTCTACCAGGGCAATGACATCGCCAACGTTGAGCCTATCCCCCAGCTTGACCTTGAATTCCACCAACCGACCGGTCACCGAGCTGGGCACCTCCATGGAAGCCTTGTCGCTCTCCAGGGTGACCAGGGAGGCCTCCTTGGCAATGGGCTCGCCGGGCTGGGCGAGGATTTCTATGACCTCGACATCCTTGAAATCACCGATGTCCGGCAAGGTCACTTCGACCAGGGAGACGGCGCTGGGCCTGGGCCTAGGGCTGGGACTGGCGCTGGTCGTCTCCGGCTCAGGTGCCTTTTCAGGCTGTGCCGGTTCTACAACAATCTCATCAACTGGCTCATCACCCTCGGTCAACAGACTGAGGATCAGATCGCCCTGATTGAGTTTGTCGCCGATCTTGACCGCGATGGACTCCACCACCCCGGCCTGGGGGCTGGGGATTTCCATCGAGGCCTTGTCGCTTTCCAGGGTCAGCAGGGAGGCCTCAGCGGCTACGCGATCGCCCGGGGCGACCAGGATCTCGGTGACCTCGACATCCTTGAAATCGCCGATATCCGGCAGCTGTACTTGAATGTGTTTGCTCATCTGTGCGATCTCCAGCCTCAAACCGACAGGGGGTTGGGCTTGTCGCGGTCGATCTTGTACTTCTTGATCGCGCTTTCCACCACCTCGGCCTTGATCTTGCCTTCATCGGCCAGGGCCTTGAGGGCGGCTATCACCACATAGTAGCGGTTGACCTCGAAGAACTTGCGCAGCTGGGCGCGCAGATCGGAGCGGCCGAAGCCATCGGTGCCGAGGATGAACAGGCGCCGCTCGCCCAGATAGGGCGAGATCTGCGCCACCTGGGCGCGGATGTAGTCGGTCACCGCCACCAGCGGGCCCTGGGAGCCCTGCAGCTGCTGGCTGAGGTAGCTGCGGCGCGGCGTCTCCTCCGGGTGGAGCATATTCCAGCGCTCTACCGCAGCGGCATCCCGCTGCAGTTCGCTGAAGCTGGTGACGCTCCAGACATCGGCGGCGATGCCGAAGTCCTGCTCCAGCAGCTCGGCCGCGGCCAGGGCCTCGCGCAGGATGGTGCCACTGCCGAGCAGTTGCGCCCGCGCCTTGGCCTTGGGCTTGGCGGTCTCGCGGCAGCGGTAGAGGCCGCGGATGATGCCCTCCTCGGAGCCCTCGGGCATGGCCGGCTGGGGGTAGTTCTCGTTCATCACCGTGACGTAATAGAAAACGCTCTCTTGGCGCTCCAGCATGCGCTCCAGGCCGTTGCGGATGATCACCGCCAGCTCATAGGCATAGCAGGGGTCGTAGGCGATGCAGTTGGGGATGGTGCTGGCCACCAGCAGGCCATGGCCGTCCTGGTGCTGCAGACCCTCGCCGGCCAGGGTGGTGCGCCCGGCGGTGGCGCCGAGGAGAAAGCCGCGCGCCTGCATGTCGCCAGCGGCCCAGGCGAGATCGCCGATGCGCTGGAAGCCGAACATGGAGTAGTAGATGTAGAAGGGGATCATATTGACCCCGTGATTGGCATAGGCGGTGGCGGCAGCGATCCAGGAGGACATGGCGCCGGCCTCGTTGATGCCCTCTTCGAGGATCTGACCCTGCTTGTCCTCGCGATAGGACATCACCTGATCCGAGTCCACCGGCTCATACAGCTGGCCGACGGAGGAGTAGATGCCGAGCTGGCGGAACATGCCCTCCATGCCGAAGGTGCGCGCCTCGTCCGGCACTATGGGGACGATGAACTTGCCCAGGGCCTTGTCGCGGGTGAGCAGGGTGAGCAGGCGGACAAAGGCCATGGTGGTGGACATATCCCGCTCGCCGCTGCCTTCCAGCAGGCTGCTGAAGGCGGATAGCGGCGGCGCCTGCAAAGGCGGCGCATCGGTGCGCCGGGCGGGCAGGTAACCGCCGAGCTTCTGCCGGCGCTCGTGCAGGTATTGGATCTCGGCACTGTCATCGGCGGGCTTGAAGAAGGGCGCCGAGGCGATCATGTCCTCGGGGATGGGAATATTGAAGCGGTCGCGGAAGGAGCGCAGATGGGCCTCGGCCATCTTCTTCTGCGAGTGGGTGATGTTCTGCCCCTCGCCGGCCACGCCCATGCCGTAGCCCTTGACCGTCTTGGCCAGGATCACCGTCGGCTGGCCCTGGTGGTTCATCGCCGCGGCGTAGGCGTTGAATACCTTGATCGGGTCATGGCCACCGCGATTCAGGCGCCAGATGTCCTCGTCGGACATGTTCGCCACCAGATCCGCCAGTTCCGGATACTTGCCGAAGAAGTACTTGCGCGTGTAGGCCCCACCGTGGGCCTTGTAGGCCTGGTATTCACCATCCACCGCCTCTTCCATGCGCTTGACCAGCAGGCCCTGCTTGTCGCGGGCGAACAGGGGGTCCCAATAGCTGCCCCAGACCACCTTGATCACGTTCCAGCCGGCACCGCGGAATACCGCCTCCAGTTCCTGGACGATCTTGCCGTTGCCGCGCACCGGGCCATCCAGCCGCTGCAGGTTGCAGTTGACCACGAACACCAGATTGTCCAGCCGCTCCCGCGAGGCGAGAGAGATGGCGCCGAGGGATTCGGGCTCGTCCATCTCGCCATCGCCGCAGAAGGCCCAGACCTTGCGGTTGCCGGCGTTGATCAGGCCGCGATCGTGCATGTAGCGCATGAAGCGTGCCTGATAGATGGCCATCAGCGGCCCCAGACCCATGGAGACGGTGGGGAACTGCCAGAAGCCGGGCATCAGCCAGGGATGGGGATAGGACGACAGGCCCTGGCCATCCACCTCCTGACGGAAGTGGTACAGCTGTTCTTCCGTAATGCGGCCCTCAAGAAAGGCGCGGGCGTAGATGCCGGGGGCCGAGTGACCCTGGAAGAACACCATGTCGCCGTCGTGGTCCTTGTCGCGAGCATGAAAGAAGTGATTGAAGCCCACATCGAACAGGGTGGCGCTGGAGGCAAAGCTGGCGATGTGCCCGCCCAGCTCGGTGGAGATGCGGTTGGCCTGCACCACCATGGCCATGGCGTTCCAGCGGATGAACGAACGGATGCGCCGCTCCATCGCCTGATCCCCCGGATAGGGCAGCTGCTTGGTTACCGGGATGGAATTCACATAGGCCGTGTTCGGCGTATAGGGCAGATAGGCGCCGGAGCGGCGAGCCTTGTTGATCAGACGGGTAATCAGATAATGGGCGCGCTCGGTCCCTTCGTTTTCCAGCACGGAGTCCAGGGCGTCCAGCCATTCCTGGGTCTCCTGGGGATCGGTATCGGGTTTCACTGACATAAGAAGGGATTTCCTCTCCGGGCAGGTAAAACAGCTAATAGGGCGGCCTGCTCTGACCCCCGTATTGACCAAAGTGCGCATTAAACGTGCTTCAATCGCAAAGTGCAAGCCCGCCGGCCCCACACGCCTACAAATTTCCTATCCTCATCAGTGTCTTATGTCGCACTGCAGCAGCCAATAAAAAAGGCGCGCCTTCCGCGGAAGGCGCGCCCTTGAGACCCCGCTAAAGCCGGGATCAGATCTTGCTGGCGGTCTTGCCCTGAGGTGCAGCAGGCATGGTGCTCATGGCCTGGGCCCGGCGCTGTTCCATTTCCTGGCGCATGGCCTGGCGACGCTCTTCGGCCTGCTTGCGCATGTCATCGATGGAGGGAGCCATCGAAGGTGCCATGGCAGAACCGGGATACGCCTGACGGCGCTCATCCATCTGCTTCATCATCTCTTCACGCCGCTGCTGGGCCTGCTTGATGCGCTCTTCCATCTGCTCGTTGCCTTTGTTGCCATAGGGCATGGCGGCGCGCTGCTGTTCCATCTGGGCGCGCATGGCCTGACGCTGCTCGTCCATCTGCTTCTTGTGCTCTTCAAAGCTGGCAGGCATGGCTGCAGGCGCTTGCAGGGTGCGCTCGACGAACTTGCGCTGGGCCTCGGCGGCCTCCTGGAAAGCCTTCATCTGGCTCTCTTGCAGGGCCTTCATCTGCTCGGCGCTCTGCTCAGCCGCAGCCGGAGCCGCCGGCGCATAACCCGGATAGGCCGCGTAGGGCGCCTGGCCGTAATAGTAAGGTGCATCGTAAGCATAACCGCGACCGTAGCCGTTACCGCGGGCACTGAAGCTCATGTTGAAATCGCCGAAGCCATCGCCAAACCAATCGCTCATGCCATTGTTGGGACCACCCCACCAGGCATTGGCAGAAGCGGAAAAGGCCAGTGCGGTAGCGGCCGCCATCAGGGAAATCTTGTTCATGTTGCACCTTGAGGAATTCTGTGGGGAGGGGTAAGGCACGTCCCTGTGCAGGGCGCCGCAAGCGAGAATCGCCGGCGCCGGGATCACTCTCTGATCTCAGTTGGCGCCGATCTTAGTTGGCCGGCTGAGCAGCAGGTGCAGCCGGAGCAGCAGGAGCCGGAGCTGCATAAGGAGCATAGCCGTAAGGCGCACCGTAAGCGGGGTAGCCGTAGCCATAAGGACCATAGTAGTAGGGGTTGTAGTAGTTGTTGTTGTAACCACGACCCCAACCGTTGCCACGGCCGCTCATGCTCATGTTGAAATCACCGAAACCGTCACCGAACCAGCTGTTGTCGTTGTAACCGTTGTTACCCCAAGGACCGCCCCACCAAGCCTGGGCAGAAGCGGAAGCAGCCAGCAGTGCAGCAACGGAAGCGGCTTTGATCAGATTTTTCATTTAGCAATCTCCAAAAAAAGTATTGATGTCTTCATCTACCAGCCGCCTTAGCGACCGTGAGCAGTAGTTTATAAGCAAATACTTAAATTGCTAAATACTGTTTTTTTATGGCTGGAAAAGATTTTCTTATGGGAGGACAGGCCCTGCACAGAAACAACAGCCAGCGAAACGCTGGCTGTGGGGTCACTGCGCAGCCGGCGGGCAACTACCAATCCGCAGGGGCGTCTTCGGTGCCGGCGTCAGCCGAGGCCGCGCTGGCGCCATCGTTCACCAGGCTGTCGCGCCGTTGCAGGTAGGCATCGCGAACGAAGCTGTAGGGGTCGATCGCCGCCACATCCAGCACATCGCTGGCGCCCAGCATATCGGCGCGGGTATCTATGACTTCCAGCGCCTTCAGACCGTATTGCCAATCCTTGTCGATGTCATACTTCCAGTGATGGGGCCAGTCGTCATCGGCGGCGTAGTTGACCGGGTCAAGATAGGAATCGGCAACCATGCCGAAGGTATCGCGGACGTTGCGCGGACCAAAGAACGGCAGCACCAGATAGGGGCCAGGGCCCACGCCCCAGTAACCCAGGGTCTGGCCGAAGTCTTCGCCATACTTTTCCAGCTTGAGCTGACTGGCTACGTCGATGAAGCCGAGGATACCGATGGTGCTGTTGATCGCCACCCGACCCACGTCGGAGGCCGCCCGCGCCAGCTTGAACTGCAGCAGGTTATTGACCGCAGAGCCCACGTCATTGAGGTTGGAAAAGAAGTTGCTGATGCCCTGATCCACCGGCTCCGGCGTAATTGCCCGGTAGCCCTGGGCCACCGGCTTGACCAGAGCCCGATCCAGCACATCATTGAAGGCGTAAACCGTGCGGTTCAGGCCCTCCAGAGGGTCGCGTGGGTCATTGGAGGCGCATCCTGCCAGGCTGATCAGCAGGGCCAGGGTAAAAATCAATTGAGTGGGGCGATTCCGCGACATTTGGGGCTCCTTGGGCCTGATCCCTCAACGAACCGTTAAAGTTCGCCGTTCGAAGGCGCCAAGGATAATGGCAGAGACCGCCGCAGGCAACATCAATTAGTCATTCCCTGTATACTGGCGCTCACTCAAAAGCTTGAATATCAAAGGCTCTCAATGCCAACTGAAAGTCTCGACATAGGCATGCACAACCGTTTTCGTGGCTATTTGCCGGTGGTGGTGGATGTGGAAACCGGCGGTTTCAATGCCCAAACCGATGCCCTGCTGGAGGTGGCGGTGAGCCTGTTGCGCATGGATGAAACCGGCCTACTGCACCTGGACGAGACCCTGGCCTGCCATCTGCAGCCCTTTCCCGGCGCCCGCCTTGACCCCAAGGCCTTGGAGTTCAATGGCATAGACCCGGACAGCCCGTTTCGCAATGCCCTGCCCGAAGCCGAGGGCCTGAACTGGCTGTTTGGCCCAATTCGCCAGGCAGTCAAGGAGAATGGCTGCAAGCGCGCCATCCTGGTGGGACATAATGCCTTTTTTGACCTGGGCTTCATCAATGCCGCGGTGGAGCGCTGCAAGATCAAACGCAACCCCTTCCACCCCTTCAGCACCTTCGACACCGTCTCTCTGGCCGGTCTGGCCTACGGTCAGACGGTGCTGGCCAAGGCCGCCCTGGCCGCCGGGCTGAATTGGAACAGCAAATCCGCCCACTCAGCCATCTACGACGCCGAACGCACCGCCGAGCTGTTCTGTCTGATCCACAACCAATGGCAGGAACTCAGCCCCAACCGACCCTGGCTGGGCGCTGAATAGAGGGCCCATCAGGCTTTTCAAACTTCAAACTTCACCCTTCAAACTTTTCACTTCACCCTTGTTTAGCTACTGCATCCTTGACCATCTGCTGCAGCTCGCCGCTTTCGTGCAGTTCCAGGGTAATGTCGCAGCCGCCCACCAGCTCGCCGTTGATGTAGACCTGAGGAAAGGTCGGCCAATCGGCAAAGCGCGGCAGGTTTTCAAAGATCTCCTGATCCTGCAGCACATTGACATAGGCAAACTTCTCGCCGCAGTCCTGCAGGGCAGCCGCCGCCCGAGATGAGAAACCGCACATGGGAAACTGCGGCGTGCCCTTCATGTAGATGACCACCGGGTTGCTCTCGACTTGCTGTTTGATTCTGTCCAATACGTCCACGTCATTAACCTCATCTTGAAAGTGATGCCAGCTGCCCAGTTTGGGGTAGAGGGCGGGAATATCAACCATCGGCGCCTTGCAGGTATTCCCCTGGGACCGTCCAGTCAGTGACTCGCCCTACCCCGCCACCCCATCGACCTGCTGCTGCAACCAGTATTCCAGCAGCGCCAGCTGCCAGAGCTTGCTGCCGAGGATGCGGGTGTGGTGCATCTCCGGGGCTGCCAGCAGCAGCTCGACGTAGCTACGCCGGTAGAGGCCGCGCTCACGGCAGGCCTGGGCGTTAAGGATGTCACGCATGAAGTCAAGGAACTCGCCGCGGACGAATTTCAGCGCCGGCATGGGGAAATAGCCCTTGGGTCGGTCGATCACAGCATCTGGCAGCAGGCCCCGGGCTATGGCCTTGAGGGGGAATTTGCCGCCGGCGGCAAGCTTGAGGCTGGGCGGCGCGCGCGCTGCCAGCTCCACCAACTGGTGATCGAGAAAGGGCACCCGCGCCTCCAGGCCCCAGGCCATGGTCATGTTATCCACCCGTTTCACCGGGTCATCGACGATCAGGGTGCTGGCATCCAGGCGCAGCACCGCGTCCATTAACTCATCCGCGCCTGGCGAGTCCAGCTGCTGCGCCAGCCAGTCACCGGTGTAATCGGCGCCGGCAAACTGCGCCTGCACCAGGCTGAGGTATTCGGCGTGATCGCGATCCAGATAGTGCTTGGCAAAACGCTGCAGCCGGCTGCCCTGGGTCTCCGCCTGCATCCGCGGGTACCAGAAATAGCCGCCGAACACCTCATCCGCCCCCTGCCCCGACTGGACCACCTTGACCTCTTGGGATACGCGCTCGGCGAGCAGGTAAAAACCGATGGCATCCTGGCCGAACATGGGCTCGGCCATGGCCGCCACCGCCTCCGGCAGGCGCTTGAGCACCTGATCGTTGGGCACCAGGAACTTGTGATGGCGGGTGGCATAGCGCTCAGCCACCGGGTCGGAATACTCGAACTCGCTGCCTTTTTCCTCCGGGTGATCCTCAAAGCCGACAGAAAAGGTGCGCAGGTCCGCTACCCCCGCCTCCGCCAGCAGGGCCACCAGCAGGCTGGAATCCAGACCGCCGGAGAGCAGCACGCCCACCGGCACATCGGCCACCTCGCTGCGCTTTTGCACCGCCTGACGCAGGCTTTGGTGGATCGCCTCGATCCATTCCGCGTCACTCCAGCCGGCCTCACTGGAGCCCTGCTCCGGCCGGGTCGCCTGCAGCTGCCAATAGCGCACCGGCACGGCAGTTTGCCCATCGGCGCCTAGGGTCAGATGATGCGCCGGTGGCAGCTTGCGAATGCCCTGCAAAATGGTGCGCGTTGCCGGGATCACCCCATGCAGGCTAAACAGAAAATGCAGGCCTACCGGGTCAAT
>JADGBD010000057.1:4936-9355 GCA_015231665.1 Gammaproteobacteria bacterium | reverse complement strand
GAATCCGGCACCTCAAAGCCCTGATGCTGGCCTTCAAGGGTGGCGGTCTGGGTCAGGCTGATGCTGCGGCGGATGAACAGGGTAGCCGCCAGGCCCATCCCCAGAGCCACCGCCAGGGTCATGTCGAACAGCACGGTGAGCAGGAAACACAGCAGCAGAATCACCACGTCATCCCGCGGCGCCACCCGCAGGGTGCGGAGAAAATGCCCCACCTCGCTCATGTTCCAGGCCACCATCAACAGCAGGGCGGCCATCGACGCCATGGGGATGTGGGACAGCAGCGGCGCCAACAGCAGGATGCTGAGGAGGATAAACAGACCATGGACCACCGAGGCCAGGGGCAGGCTGCCGCCGGATTTGACGTTGACCGCGGTGCGGGCGATGGCAGCGGTGGCGGGGATGCCACCGAAAAAGGGCGCCACCAGGTTGCCGATGCCCTGACCGATGAGCTCGTCGTTGGGGTTGTGCTTCTTCCCCGACATGCCATCGGCGACCACCGCGCAGAGCAGGGATTCCAGCGCACCGAGGATGGCGATGGTCAGCGCCGCCGGCAGCAGCTGGCGGATCAGCTCGAAGCTCAGGCCGATGGGCTGGCCATCGGCGCCGGGCAGGCTCCAGGGCCAGGCAAAGGCCGGCAGGATCGGCGGAATGCCGCTGCCGCTCTGGCCATCGATGTTGTAGCTGAAACGACTGCCGATACTGGCCACGGAAAAATCCGTCAGCCAGTGGCCCAAGGCCAGGGCGCTGAGGCTGCCTACCAGCAGGGCGATGAGATGGCCAGGAATCTTCGAGCGCATCCGCGGCCAGAGCAGCAAGACCGCCAGGGTGATGCCGCCGATCAGGCTTTCCTGCCAGTTGATCGTCGGCAGGGCCTGCAGGATCAGGCCGAGTTTATCCAGATAATGACCCTCCAGCGGCGCCATCTCCAGACCGAAGAAATCCTTGATCTGAAAGGTGGCTATGACTACGCCAATCCCGGCGGTAAAGCCGACAATGACCGGGTAGGGGACGATCTCGATGAGCTTGCCGAATTTGCTCAGGCCCATCAGCAGCAGGATCAGCCCGGCCATGAAGCCGCTGATAAGCAGGCCGCCAAGGCCAAATTGCTGGACTATGGGGAGGAGAATGACGACAAAGGCGGCGGTGGGACCGGAGATGTTGACCTTGGAGCCGCCACTCAGGGCGATCACAATGCCGGCGACAATCGCCGTATATAGGCCATGCTGCGGCGCCACCCCGCTGGCAATCGCCAGGGCCATGGACAGCGGCAGGGCGATGACGCCCACGGTCAGACCGGCAAGGACATTGGCCTGAATCTCCCGGTAGCCCGGTTTGCTCTGGATGGATCGGCGCAAGGCGGAGAACATGCTGGGGCCTTTAGCAAGGGGTCAAGGGGGGGCGGGCCAATGTCGTCAACTTAGCGAGAAAGCGCTGGCTGAGCGGAGTCGAAGGCCGGCGCCGCTCGCTCCATGAGCGTTATTTAGCGCTCAGCCTACACCAGGCATAGATACAGATAAATAGGTTGCACTGATGGGCGCGGTTATTTTCTATGGCTGGCGTCTTCACCATTGAACCAGCGCACCCGTGCTGGGCAGGGCTCCCCGGATTCCGCTGCACAGGGATGTGCGAGTGTCCCGTGAGGCAGGATGCCAATAGGGACCGCTTCGCTGTATCCGGGCTAGGGGTTTGGGCTGGTCAGGCATGAGACTCGGGATTGATCGACTATTATCGATAGGTCAGATCGAAACTATCACTTATTCAGCAAGCCCCCTGACGGCTTATAAAGCATCCTGTGCTCATAGGGGGTCCTGAGGGATGCGCCTGTTCAACGAGATTCGGTTCGACAATCTGCGCGGCGATCTGTTCGGCGGCGTCACGGCGGCGGTCATCGCCCTGCCCATGGCCCTGGCCTTTGGCGTGGCATCCGGTGCCGGTCCCGCGGCGGGGCTTTACGGCGCCGTGCTCATCGGCCTGTTCGCCGCCCTGTTTGGCTCTACCCCGACCCTGATCTCCGAGCCCACCGGCCCCATGACGGTGGTGATGACCGCGGTCATCGCCGGCCTGATCGCCGCCAACCCGGAGCAGGGCATGGCCATGGCCTTTACCGTGGTGATGCTCGCCGGCCTGTTCCAGATCCTCTTCGGCATCCTCAAGCTCGGCCACTATGTCACCATGATGCCCTACACCGTGGTGTCGGGCTTCATGACCGGCATCGGCGTGATTCTCATCATCCTCCAGCTCGGGCCCTTTCTCGGTCAGGCTACCCCCGCCGGTGGCGTGGTCGGCACCCTGGAGTCCCTGCCGCAGCTGCTGGGCCAGATTCAACCGGCGGAAACCGGCCTGGCGCTGATGACCTTCGCCCTGCTGCTGTTGTTCCCCCGGCGCCTGCGTCGCTACATGCCGCCGCAGCTGCTGGTGCTGGTGCTGGGTACCCTGATTGCGGTGTATTTCCTCGCCGATATGGACATCCGCCGCATCGGCCCGATTCCCACCGGCCTGCCGGAGCTGCAACTGCCGGTGTTCACCGCCGCCCAGTGGCAGACCATGCTGATCGATGCGGTGGTGCTGGCGGTGCTCGGCAGTATCGATGCCCTGCTGACCTCGGTGATCGCCGAGAATCTGACGCGCAAGGAAAGCAATGCCAACAAGGAGCTGATCGGTCAGGGGGTGGGCAATCTTGCCTCCGGCCTGTTCGGTGGCCTCCCCGGTGCCGGCGCCACCATGGGCACGGTGGTGAACATCCAAACCGGCGCCACCTCGGCCCTCTCCGGCCTGACCCGTGCCCTGCTACTGCTCATCGTCGTGCTCTGGGCGGCGGATTTGACCGCGCAGATTCCGCTGGCGGTGCTCGCCGGCATCGCCCTCAAGGTGGGGGTGGACATCATCGACTGGGGCTTCATCAAGCGCGCCCACCGGGTATCCCGGCGTGCCGCGGTGATCATGTACGGGGTCATCGGCCTGACGGTGTTCGTCGATCTGATCGCCGCCGTGGCGATTGGTGTGTTCATCGCCAATCTGCTGACCATAGAGCGCATGGCCCAGCTGCAGGAGGAGGCGGTGAAGGCGATCCGCGACCCCAGCTCCGCCGAGCTCAGCCGTGATGAACAGATGCTGCTGCGCCGGGGTCAGGGTAAGATTCTCGTGTTCGCCCTCGGTGGGCCGCTGTTTTTCGGCGTGGCCAAGGCCATCTCGCGCCAGCAGGCGGTGCTGGCGGAGCATGAGGTGCTGATTGTGGACCTGACCGAGGCGCCGACCCTGGGGGTGTCTTCCTCCCTGGCCCTGGAACAATTGATTCTGGACGACCTCAGCAAGGCCAGCCCGGTATTCCTTGTCGGCATGCAGGCTTCGGTGCGCAAGCGCATGGAGCGGCTGGGTGTGCTGCAGCGGCTGCCCGCCGAGCACCTCTGCGCCACCCGCCAGGAGGCCCTGGAGCAGGCCTACCGGCTGATTGACGACAAGACGCTGGCGCAGACCGCCAATGGCTGATCGCTGGCAGCTGGCGGCTGAACACTTAAACCCAACGCATAGACAACTGACCTCTGCAAAAATGCAAAGTATTGATTTTTCCCTGATCCGGTTGACGGCTAATCTCCTAGTCAAGGGCGCAGTGCCCCCCTTGGCAACCGAGAAGAGGCCACATCATGCTCGCAATCGCTCAACCGCTCGAAACCCCATTTGCCGCTGGCGCTTCGGCTTTCAGAATCGCCCCGCAGCTGGTGCAGCAGATCAGCCACTGTCTGCACTCCGGCTGCGTCATCAGCATCCAGCACAGCCCGATCATGGCGCCGCGTTTCACCCCCTGGCAGCTCTGGGGCGCCCCCAGCTACTACAGCGGCAACATCGGCCGGGTGCTCGACGAACTGGAGAACTGCCACCGCCAACGGCCGCAGGACCACATTCGTCTGGACATAGAGGACTTCAACTGCCACAGCCGCTTCAGCCTGGTGGTTTACAGCCCCAGCTGAGGTCCATCGCTGGCAGCTGGGCGGGGGTGGGCGCATGATCAGCCTGCGCACCTACGTCTATGTGGACTCCCTCCAGCCCCAGCTGGCGGCCTACATGGCCACCGTCTCCCAGGGCTTTCTGCCGGTGCCGGGGGATGCCTGCCTGTGGATCGAGGTCTCTCCCGGCATGGCGGTGCATCGCCTCACCGACCGGGCGCTCAAGGCCACCCGGGTGCATCTGGCGCAGCAGGTGGTGGAGCGCGCCTACGGCTCCATGGTCATCCACCAGCGCGATCAGGACGACGTGCGCGAGGCCGGGCGCATCCTGCTGGGCAGCATGAATGCCCAGGTCGATGACCGGGAGCGGCCGCGCATCGCCTGGCACGAGATCATTCGCGGCATGACCCCGGACCACACGGTGCTGATCAACCGCCAAGACCGGCGCGGCTCCATGATCCTGCCCGGGCAAAGCATG
>JADGBD010000057.1:0-4922 GCA_015231665.1 Gammaproteobacteria bacterium | reverse complement strand
CCTCGAAACCGAGCCCGCCGGCTACATCGTCTATGCCGCCAATCAGGCGGAGAAAGCGGCCAATATCACCCTGATTGATGTGCGCGCCGTCGGCGCCTTCGGGCGTCTGGTACTGGCCGGCAGCGAGGCCGATGTGGACGAAGCCGCCGCCGCTGCCCTGGCCGCGATGGAACGGCCATCGGGGACTTGAAGACAAAGAGGACGCAGAGATCGCAGAGAAGCACAGAGAACGCTGAGGATTAGATTTTTCTTCAAGCACCAGCAACTTTTGCAACTCTTCGATCGCTGCGCTTGTTTGCGCACTCTGCGTCCTGATTTTGCGGTTTTATTTAGGATTTTCCGGGTAACTCACTAAGGCCAGCCATGCACCGCCAAGACCTGCTGCAACTGCTCAGCCACTACCGTCCGCACAACAATGCCGAGGCTGGCTATCTGGCGCGTACCCAGGCCTTTATCAGGGAGCAGCCCGATTGTTTCAACAGCTGCCTGGCCGAGGGCCATGTCACCGGCTCCGCCTGGGTGGTCAGCCCGAGTCGGGAGGGGGTGCTGCTGTTGCACCACCGCAAGCACGACCAATGGTTTCAGCCCGGCGGCCATGCCGATGGCGACCACGACATCCTCCGCGTCGCGCTGCGCGAAACCCATGAGGAAACCGGCCTGCCGCCGGAGCAGATTCGGCTGGTGGATGGCACGGTTTTCGATCTGGACATCCACCACATCCCTGCCTCCCACCGCGGTCCGGCGCACTGGCATTACGACGTGCGCTTTCTCATCGAGGTTGACGACCAAATCCCGGTACCCGGCAACGACGAATCCCACCAGGTCCTCTGGGTGCCCCTGCATCAGGTGGCCCGGTTCAACAACAACCTCTCCAGCCACCGCATGGTGGAAAAAACCCGCCGGTTGCGATGAAGAGTTGCGATGAAAAGTCCGCAAATGAACGCCAATTCACGCCAATAAGGCGCATCAAGCGAGCAGCCTCACTCTGGAACGGGAAAGATTTTCTGGCCGCTGGCAGCTGGTCTAAACAAACAACCCCACCATCGAACGTAACAGCGCCAGCAGGTGATCGCGCAGGTTGTGGAGCTGGGCTATGCCCTGCTCCAGATCGGCGCCGCGGGGTCTTTGCTCGCTCAGGCGTTGGGCCAGCTGGTGGACCTGCTGGTGAATCCGCTCGATCTCCGGCAGCAGCGGCTTGAATTCCGTGCGCTGGCGGCCTTCCCGCTCCAGCCAGAGGGCGAAGCGGCATTGGTGGGGGTCGAGCACCGGCTGGTTGCGGGCCTGACCGCGGAGAAACTCCACCACCGAGTCCACCCAGGCGCGGTGCTCGACGCAGGCAAACAGAATCGACTGGTCATCCCGCCGCACCGGCTTGATCACCGACCAGGCCGGCTCCGGCCGCCAGTCCGCCAGCCACTGGGGTATCTGCTCAGCCGGCAGCGGCCGGGCGATGCCATAGCCCTGGGCAAACTC
Source organism: Gammaproteobacteria bacterium (assembly GCA_015231665.1). Taxonomy (GTDB): domain Bacteria; phylum Pseudomonadota; class Gammaproteobacteria; order Chromatiales; family Chromatiaceae; genus Magnetovirga. The sequence goes on along the minus strand of JADGBD010000057.1, from coordinate 3,449 downwards.
ACAGCCCAGCTGGCGCAGCAGGGCACCGTGGGCGGCGGTCTCCATGCCCTCGGCAATCACATCCAGGCGGAAGGCGTTTGCCAGGCCGAGAACGCCCTCGACGATGGCAAAATCATCGGGGTCATGGAGCATGTCGGCGACGAACAGGCGGTCGATCTTCAGCTGGGTCACCGGCAGGCGCTTGAGGTAAGCCAGAGAGGAATAGCCGGTGCCAAAGTCATCCAGGGCAAAGCCCAGGCCGAGCTGGCGGCAGCCCTGAATCAGCTCGGATACCCGCGCCAGATCATCCAGGGCGCTGGTTTCCAGCACCTCCAGGGTGAGCTGGCGGGGGGCTATCTCCGGCCAGCGTTGCAGCTGCTGCTGCAGACGCTCGACAAAATCCGGCCGCTGCAGCTGCAGCGCGGCGACATTGACGCTGACCTCCAGGACTATGCCCTGCAGGCGCCAGGTATCGAGCTGGGCCAGGGCCTGGCGGATCACCCAGTCACCCAGATCGGCGATCAGCGGCTGCTGCTCCAACTGACGCAGGAACTCATCCGGCAGGAGCAGGCCGCGGCGGGGGTGCTGCCCGCGGATCAGCGCCTCCAGCCCCACCACCTCGCCGGTGCGCAGGCTGACCTTGGGCTGGTAGTAGAGGACAAACTGATCCTCCGCCAGGGCCTGGCGCACCTCCTTGAGGTCTTCGTGCTGGTCGCGGGTGCTGCGATCGCGCTCGATGTCGAACAGCTGATAGCGGCCCTTGCCCTCCAGCTTGGCCTGATACATCGCCTGATCCGCCTGGCGCAGGAGCTGGTCGGCGTCTATGTCCTCATCCTGGGGGTAGAAGCTGACCCCCAGGCTGGCGGAGACCTGCAGGCTCAGGCCATCGTGGCTCAGGGGGCAGGAGGCGGCCGCGAGCAGGCGTTCGAACAGGGCGAAGCACTCGGCACCCGGGCCCAGATCGGTAAGCACGGCGACGAACTCATCGCCGCCGAGGCGGGCAATGGTATCGCCCTCGCGCAGCTCGGCCTTCATCTGCTGGGCGACGTGGGTCAGCAACAGATCGCCGACCTGATGACCGTAGCTGTCGTTGATCGGCTTGAAGCCGTCCAGATCCAGATAGACCAGGGCCAGACGGCGCTGATGCCGGCGCGCCTGGCTCATGTCCTGATGCAGCCGGTCGGCGAGCAACACCCGGTTGGGCAGCCCGGTGAGGGCATCGAAGTGGGCAATGTGCTCCAGCCGGCGCTCGTGTTCCTTGAGGGCGGTGATGTCGGAGAACAGGCCGAGAAACTGCATCGGCCGGCCCTGGCTGTCGTTGATCCGGCTGATGGTGAGCATCTCCGCCAGCAGGCTGTCATCCTTGCGCCGGTTCCACAGCTCGCCGGTCCAATGGCCATCGGCGCTGAGGCGGCTCCACATCTGTTGATAGAAGGCCCGATCCTGACGGCCGGATTTGAGCACGCTGGGGTTGCGCCCGAGCAGCTCCTCGCGGGCGTAGCCGGTGGAGCGGCAGAGGGCGTCGTTGACCTTGATGATGCGCACCGCCGCATCGGTGATCAGAATCCCCTCGCGAGAGTTGTCGAACACGCTGGCGGCCAGCTCCAGCTCTTTCTGGGTGCGCATCTTCTCGCGGATCAGCTGATGTAGCTCACGATTGCGCCGGATCAGCAGAATCAGCAGCAAGAGGATGCTGGCCAGAGCGACGATCAGACCCAGCACGCTGATGCGATGCTGGCGCCAGATTTCCGCGAAGGTCACCGGCGGTGCCACCTCGAAGGGCGGCAGCTGCAGCTGGCGGGCCAGCTGCTCCACCGGCAGATAGTCCGCCGGCATGTTGAAGCCCGCCAGGCCAGCGGCGCGCGCCGCCGGCTGGTCCTCATCCAGCGCCAGCAGTGCCGAGGCGATGCGCCGACCGCGCCGCTCGCCCAGGCTGGGCAGGGCCACCACCGGCCACTCGGGATAGAGCCGGGTGGATAACCAGTAGGGGAAGCCGCTGAGGCGCTGCTCGTTGATCAGGCGCAGCTGGGCCATGTCGAGCTTGCCCTCCGCCTGCATTTGCTCAACCACGCCGGTGCGGACAAAACCCACATCCACCTCGCCGGCAAGCAGGGCCTGGACCACCCGGTCGTGGCTGCCGAGCTTGACCAGCTGGGTAAGCCGTTGCAGATCAATCCCCTGCACCTGCAGCTCGAGGGCCTGGGCTTGATAACCACCAAGATAGCTGGAGCTGGCAATGCCGATGCGCCGACCCCGGAGATCGCTCAGCTGCTGAATCGGGCTGTCGGCCCGGGTCAGAATGACCCCACCCAGGGCGCTGACCGGATTGCCGTGCTCCAGCCGCACCAGGGTGGCCAGCGCTCCGGTAAGGCTGTTGTCGCTGCGCAGGCGGATGTAGTGGCTGGGGTTGGTGAACAGCAGATCGAGCTGATTGGCCGCCAGGGCGGCCTCGATCTCCTCCAGATCGAGCAGGCGCAATTCCACCCGGGCATCGCCCAGCTGCTGGCTCAGGTAGCTGGCCAGAGGTTGAAACCGCTCCTCCAGCAAGGGCTTGGGCCGGTAGGCGAACATCCCCAGCACCAGCCGGTCCTCGGCGAGCAGGGCCGGGCTGAGGCCCAGGCTGAACAGCCAGCCGAGGAACAGCGCCAGGCGCAGGCGGGATCTATTCACCGTCGCTCGGCAGGTAGGCTGGGCTGGTCAACCCCTCCAGGTCCATTGCCTGGCTGAACTGGCCGGTCTTGAGCAGCAGCTGTTGCACCCGCTCCGCCGCCCGGCAGAGGGGGCCGTCTGCGGCCAGCTGGGCGCGATTGCTGTTGAGATTGGGCAGGATGATGCCGCCCAGGGCGGTCTCCACCTCGACTGGGCTGAGCTGCAGATAGGTGGCGATGCGGTGGATGGCATCCTGGCGGTTGCTGCGGATGTGCTCCAGACTGCGGTAATGGGCCTTGAGCAGGGCGCGCAGGCTGGGCGCCAGGTCTGCCACCCGTTCGCTGCGCACGGCGAGCACATCAAAAATCATTTCCGGTGCCTGGCGGCTATCAAACAGGCGGCCAGCACCGAGCCGGCGCAGGGCCGAGGCAGTGGGTTCGTAGCTGATCACCGCATCCAGGCCGCCCTGGCGCCATTGCTCCGGCTGCTGCTGTACTGCCATGGTTTCCAGCTCGACATCGCCCTGTTCCAGCCCACCCTGTTGCAGCAGGGCCTCCAGCAGGAGCAGGGCCGGGGTCGAGGGATAGATGCCGATGCGCTTGCCACGCAGATCCTGGGGGGTCTTGATCTCTGGCTTGGAGAGGACCACATCGGCCCCGGCGGAGATGTTCATCACCGTCACCAGGGTCAGCTGCAGACCCTGAGCGCGAGCGCTGAGCACCTCATCCAGGGTCAGGGTGGCCGCATCCAGCTGGCCCTCTTTCAGCTTCAGGCAATCCTCTGAGTGCATCTTCCAATCGATCTTCTATTAATAGGTTTAT
>JADGBD010000056.1 GCA_015231665.1 Gammaproteobacteria bacterium | reverse complement strand
GCGGAGTAGTTGCCAAAAGCGGATCGCAAAGAACGCAAAGAAGACGCAAAGGACGCAAAGTTTTGAAAAGAGTTGCAGAGCCGTAGCCCGGATGCAGCGAAGCGGAATCCGGGAGGCCTGGCGTTGGATGCAAGGGTGGGTGTGGAGGCAATCCCGGATTCCGTTGCACTCCATCCGGGCTACAGTTGTTGCTGGCTTCAGGCGAGGAATTTAAATTCTTAAAGCCCTTGGCGTCCTTTGCGTTCCCTTGGCGTCCTTTGCGATCCTTTTTCAGTTCAGGGCTGAACTTCAAGCTGACCAAGCCCCTCGCCCATGCGGATTTCGCTGCCTTCGCGCAGGTGATCCTGCCAACTCAGCGCGCCCTTGGGTAGCAGCAGGATCACCGTCGAGCCCATGTTAAAGCGGCCCATTTCCGCGCCGCGCTCCAGCTGAACCCCAGATTCGACTTCGCCGTAGCGCCAGCGGCTGTTGCGCAGATCGGTCGGGGCGACGGTGCCGGCCCAGACGGTGTCCATGCAGCCGACAAAGATCGCTCCCACCAGAATCACCGCCATCGGCCCGGCCTGGGTGTCGAATAGGCAGACCAGGCGCTCGTTGCGGCTGAACAGGCGCGGCAGGGTGCGGGCGGTGCGACCGTTGACGCTGAACAGGCGGCCGGGGATGTGGATCATCTCGCGCAACTGGCCGCTCAGGGGCATGTGCACCCGGTGGTAGTCCCGCGGCGAGAGGTAGATGGTGGCGAAATGACCATCGCGAAAACCCTCGGCCAGGGCGGCATCGCCCCCGAGTAGCTCGCGCAGGGAATAGTCCATGCCCTTGGCCTGGAGGATGCTGTCCTGCTCGATGCGGCCGATGGCGCTGATCTTGCCGTCGGCCGGGCTTGCCAGCTGGCCCTCGGCGCAGAGGGGTCGTGCACCCGGGCGCAGGGAGCGGGGGAAGAAGGCGTTGAAGTCGGCATAGTCCACCGCATAGGCCGACTGGGCCTGGGCCATTTCCACATCAAAGGCCTTGATAAAGCCGCGAATCGCCCGGTTCTTGAAGGGCGCCCAGCGCCAGCGGGTCAGATACCAGACAGCCCGCGACAGCAGGTGATGGGGCAGCAGCTGCAGCAGCAGGACAAAAAGACGATCGAGCAGGGGGCTATTCATGGTGTGTAGTGGTCAACTATGGCTTGGAAATCAGCGGCCATGGTAGCGGCTGAGCTGATGCCGGTAAAGACAGCCTGCAGCCGACCCTGGGGATTGATCAGAAACAGCAGGTGCTGGTCCGGGCTCAGCTGCCAGGCCTGGGCCAAGGCTTGCCGTGCCGCCGGGGTGAGGGTTTTTACCCTGATGAACTCGGGCAGGGCCAGTGATAGGGGCAGGTCGCTGGGCTCCAGCAGCCAGACGCGAAAGCGCCCCTGCAGCTTGGCATCGGCGGCCAGGCGGTTGTGGGCGCTGGTGAGCAACTGCAGGTCGGCAAGCTCCAGCCGGCCGGCGCCCAGCAGCAGCCAGTCATCCACCAGGCTGGCAAAGGCCTGGGGCTGGTCCTGCTCCAGTAGTTCAAATTCCGGCAGGGGCTGCGCCGGGCTCAGCAGCAGGGCCTGGAGTTCGGGCAATTGCGGGCTTTGGTAGCGGTTGCCCAGCCAATAGCTGAGGACAAAGATGCCGATGGCGACGACAAAGGCCGCCAGGCGAAAGCCGGGGCGTTTGGAAGGGCGCAGGCGTGGCCGCGGGATTGGGCTGGGTTTCATTGGGGGATTATCGCATGCTAATGAAAACTTCATCTTAAGGGGTTATCATCCGTTCCTTTGAATTGGACCCCTGGGGTGATAATGAATATATCTGTTCCCAAAGAGACCCTTGCCGGCGAAACCCGGGTGGCCTTGACCCCCGAGCTGGTGAAAAAGCTGACGGCCAAGGGCTTTGCCATCGGCATCGAGCAGGGCGCGGGCCTGGCCGCGGGTTTTGAGGATGCGGCCTATGTCGAGGCTGGCGCCGAGATGCTCAGCGGCGCGGCCGCCTGGCAGGGCGAGATCGTCGTCAAGGTGCGCAAGCCGCAGCAGGACGAGGTGGCCAAGCTCAAGGATGGCGCCGTGCTCATCGCCCACCTGGAGCCCTGCACCCAGGACGAGGTGATCCAGGCCTTGCTGGCCAAGCAGATCAAGGCCATCGCCATGGAGCGCATCCCGCGCATCTCCCGCGCTCAGTCCATGGACAGCCTCAGCTCCCAGAGCAACATCGCCGGCTACCGCGCCGTGATCGAGGCGGCGGCCCACTACGGTCGCTTCATGCCGCTGATGATGACCTCCGCAGGCTCGGCCAAACCGGCGCGGCTGGTGGTGCTGGGTGCCGGGGTTGCTGGTCTGCAGGCCATAGCCACGGCGCGCCGCCTGGGTGCCGATGTGCATGCCTATGATGTGCGCCCGGAAACCCAGGAGCAGATCGAATCCCTCGGTGCCAAGGCCATAGTCCTGGACCTGGGCGAATCCGGCTCCGGCGAGGGCGGCTACGCCAAGGAGCTGTCCGCCGAGGCCAAGGCCAAGCAGCAGCAACTGCTCGCCGATGAGCTGGCCAAGGCGCATATCATCATCACCACCGCCCTGATTCCCTGCCGCCCGGCGCCGATCCTGATCACCGAAGAGGTGGTGCAGCGCATGCGCCCCGGCTCGGTGATCGTCGATCTGGCGGCGGCCAACGGCGGCAACTGCCCGCTCACCGAGAAGGATCAGGTGGTGGTCAAGCACGGCGTCAGCCTGGTGGGCCACACCAACTACCCGGCCATGGTGCCGGCGGACTCCAGCACCTTCTACGCCGGCAACATCAAGAACCTGCTGGAGATCATGGTGGACAAGGGCGAGAACGGACTGCTGCTCAAGGACCTGGACCAGGACGAAATCACCAAGGCCGCGCAGCTGCGGGCCGAATGAACCCCTTGGGACGCAGAGAACGCAGAGAAGCGCAAAGCACGCAGAGAAACTGAATGGCTCTGCGATCTCTGCGCTTCTTTGCGCCCTCTGCGTCCTTACTTCAACTGAGGAACTGACATGCCTGATTCATTGATTGCCTTGTACGTCTTCGTGCTGGCCTGTTTTATTGGTTACTACGTGGTCTGGGGGGTCACCCCGGCGCTGCACACGCCCCTGGTGGCGCTGACCAACGCCATCTCCGGGATTGTGCTGGTGGGGGCGCTGCTGGTCACCGGCCTGGAGAATGTGGGTACGGCGGCGGAGATCATGGGCTTCATCGCCGTGCTGCTGGCATCGATCAACGTCTTTGGCGGCTTTCTGGTGACCAACCGCATGCTGTCCATGTTCAAGAAGAAAGAGAAATAAGGGGCCTATGATGGAACTGACTGCCAACACCCAGGCGCTGGCCTATCTGGTCTCCGCCGTACTGTTTATCTTCGCCCTCAAGGGCCTGACCCATCCGCGCACGGCGCGGCGGGGCAACTTCCTCGGCATGGCCGGCATGGCCATCGCCATTATCGCTACCCTGATGGGGGCGAATATCAGCTCCTACGGCTTCATCATCGCCGGTGTCGCCGGTGGTGCGGTGATCGGCGCCATCCTCGCCTTCCGCGTGCAGATGACCGCCATGCCCCAGCTGGTGGCGGCATTGCACAGCTTCGTCGGTATGGCGGCGGTGCTGGTGGCCATAGGCACCTTCCTCAACAAGCGCGCCGCCGGTGAGCTCAACGCGGTACTGATGGGCGAGCTATCCGCCGGCATCATTATCGGCGCGATTACCTTCACCGGCTCGGTCATCGCCTTCGGCAAGCTGCAGGGCATTCTCAGCGGTGCGCCGGTCAAGTTCAGCGGTCAGCACGCCCTCAATGCCATTCTGGGGATAGCCACCCTTGCCCTGGGGGTGCATTTCGCCCTGACCGGCAGCCTGAGTTCCCTGGTGCTGATGACCCTGCTGGCCTTTGTCATCGGCGTCACCCTGATCATCCCCATCGGTGGTGCCGATATGCCGGTGATCGTCTCCATGCTCAACTCCTACTCGGGCTGGGCGGCAGCGGCCACCGGCTTTACCCTGCACAACAACCTGCTGATCATCGTCGGCGCCCTGGTGGGCTTCTCCGGTGCCATCCTCTCCTACATCATGTGCAAGGCGATGAATCGCAGCATTATCAATGTGGTGTTCGGCGGCTTCGGCTCTGGCGATAGCGGTGGCGACTCGGGTGCCGGTCTGGCGGCGCAGAAGGGGGTCAAATCGGCAGCGGTGGAAGATGCGGTCTATTGGATGGAAGATGCCAACAAGGTCATCATCATCCCCGGCTACGGCATGGCCGTGGCCCAGGCCCAGCATTCGCTCAAGGAGATGATGCTGTTGTTGGAGGCCCGCGGCGTCGAGGTCAAGTTCGCCGTGCATCCGGTGGCCGGACGCATGCCGGGGCACATGAACGTGCTCCTGGCTGAAGCCGACATCCCCTATGAAAACGTGCTGGAAATGGACGACATTAACGCCGACTTTCCCAGCTGCGACGTGGCCCTGGTGGTGGGCGCCAACGACGTGGTCAACCCGGCAGCCAAGACCGACCCCACCAGCCCCATCTACGGCATGCCGATCCTCGAAGCGAACAAGGCGCGGCAGATATTCTTCCTCAAACGCTCCATGCGCCCCGGCTACTCCGGGGTGGACAACCTGTTGTTTTATCAGGACAACTGCTCCCTGGTGTTTGGTGACGCCAAGGACACCATCGAAGGCATGGTCAACGCGCTCAAGGGCACGGGACATTAAAAAGTTGGAAGTTTGAAGTTTGAAGTTTGAAGAAATGAGGCCTTCGGCCGGTTGTTGGAAAAATTTGCGCGGAGAAGACCCCAATGCCTGAGCCGAAAATCATCCCTGAAGAAGTGCTGCTTGCCCGTTTGGAGAAGTCCGAGCAGATGCGCGACTTGTGTATCCAGATTTGGCGTGAGAATCCCGTTTTGGCTCGGCAGGCGGGGGAGCGGGTGAGGCAGCTCATGATGGATATGCCAAGACCTCAAAGTTTGAAGTTGGAAGGGTGAAGTGTGAAGAAATGAGGCCTTCGGCCGGTTTTTTTGACACTTCTAACTTCAAACTTAACTCTTCAAACTTTTTCTAGTGGCTTCGAGTAACAACTGCAGCTGCTGATGCAGGGCGTCGCGGCGCAGGAGCAGTTCCGGCAGTTGTTCGCGGGCTTGCTGGTTGTGGCCGGTGCTGCTGAGCTGGCAGAGTTGCTTGCCCAGGTTGTGCACCTGCTGGTGCAGCGGCAGCATGGCCTGGAAGGCGCTCAGGTGGCCAAAGTGGGCGCGGCCCTCGCGCTCGATCCATTCGTGGAAGGGGCATTCGTTGAGGCGCAGGGGTGGTGGTTTGCTGCCTTGCTCGACGCAGCTTTCGATGCGTTTGAGCCAGGCGCGGTGCTGGATGCTGGCGGCGAGGATCGACTGGTTCTGCAGGGTCACCGGCACTATCTCCTCCCACGCCGGGTTGGGCCGCCATTGGTCGAGCCAGTCGAGCAGCTGGTCGGCGGCCATGGGTTTGGCGATGGCGTAGCCCTGGGCCAGCTCGCAGCCCAGCTGCAGGAGCATGGCGCAGTGGGCTTCGGTCTCCGCGCCCTCGGCTACTGCATCGCGGCCGAAGGCGCGGGCCAGGCCGAGGATGCCTTCGAGAATCGCCAGGTCGTCGGGGTCGTCGAGCATGTCGCGGACGAAGCTTTGGTCGATCTTTAGCGTTTCCGCCGGCAGGCGCTTGAGGTAGGTGAGGGAGGAATAGCCGGTCCCGAAGTCGTCCAGGGCAAAGCGCACGCCGATGGCGCGGCACTCCTCAATCAGCCGGGAAACCTGGTGGATGTCCTCCAGAGCACGGCTTTCGAGCACCTCCAGCTCCAGCAGATGGGCCGGCACGCCGCTGAGCTGCAGGGCGCCGGCGATACGGCTGACGAAATTCTCCTGCTGTAGCAACAGCGAGCCGATGTTCACGCTGACGCTGAAATCCTGACCGGCCAGATGCCACAGCGACAGCTGCGCCAGGGCGGTGCGCAGGACCCAGGCATCCAGGTCGATGGCGAGCTGGTCTTCCTCGGTCAATGGCAGAAAGTCGTTGGGCAGGAGCAGGCCGCGCTCGGGATGGCGCCAGCGCAGCAGGGCCTCGACGCCGATCAGCTTGCCGCTGCGCAAATTCACCTTGGGCTGGTAATGCAGCTCCAGCTCATTGTGCTCCAGGGCTTGGCGGATACGGGCGAGGGATTCGTAAGGGCCACGCAGGTTCTGGTCCTGCTCGGCATCGAACAGGCGGTAGCGGTTCTTGCCCGCCTGCTTGGCCTGATACATGGCGTTATCCGCCTGGCGCAGGAGCTGGTCGGCATCTACCGGCTGGACCTGGGGGAAGAAGGTCACCCCCAGGCTGGCGGAGACCTGCAGCACCTCGGTGCCCACATGCACCGGCAGCGAGGCGGCACTGAGCAGGCGATCCAGCAGGGGCTCGACATCGCTGCGGCTGGAGAAGTCGATGAGCACGGCAACGAACTCGTCGCCGCCCAGGCGGGCCAGGGTATCGCCCTCGCGCACCGTATCGTGCAGGCGCTTGGCGATGGCGATGAGCAACTCATCGCCCATCTCATGGCCGTGGTTGTCGTTGATCGCCTTGAAGCCATCGAGATCGAGAAACACCACCGCCAGCAGGTCGCTGCGGCGCAGGGTCTGGAGCATGCTCTGTTGCAGGCGGTCGGCCAGCAGGGAGCGGTTGGGCAGGTTGGTCAGGGCATCGTAGTGGGCGATGCGCTCCAGTTTCTGCTGGTGCTCCTTGAGCTGGGTGACATCGGAAAACAGGCCGACATAATGATGCAGCTGGCCCTGGTCATCCTGCACCGCGTTGATTGTCAGCAGTTCAACGAACACCTCGCCGTTTTTGCGCCGGTTCCAGATCTCCCCGGTCCAGTGCCCTTCGTTGAGCAAATCCTGCCACATGGCCTTGTAGAACTGCTGGTCATGGCGACCGGACTGCAACTGCCGCGGATTCTTGCCCAGCACCTCATCCTTGGCGAAGCCGGTGATGCGGCTGAAGGACTGGTTGACGTCGAGGATAATGCCGCCGGGGTCGGTGATGACTATGCCCTCGCTGACATGGGTGAATACGCTGGCGCCCAGTTGCAGCTGCCGCTGCGCTGGCGCTGGGCGGTGAGGTCGCTGAACACCTCCAGGCCAAAGCCGTAGAGCCGGCTCAGGGACAGCTCGACAAAGCGGAGGCTGCCATCGGCGCAGCGAATCTCCCGGGTCACCGGGCCAAAGCGGCCGCTGCCCCAGCCACCGTCACTGCTCGCATTGGGCAGGGTCTGGCGCCACTCCGCCTCCGCCTGCAGTCGCTCGGCTTCATTGGGATAGGCCAGGCGCCACCAGTCCTGCAGCCGGCGCAGCTCGCCCTCGCGGTAGCCGAACAACTCGCTGAAGCTGCGGTTGATCAGGCCGATGTGGCCTTCCTCGCCGTCGTCCACCACCAGCATCGGCAGCGGCGAGTGCTGCACCAGGCCGCGAAAGCGCTGCTCGCTGGCGAGCAGGTCCTGCTCCCGTTGCTGGCGCAACGCCATCTGCTCATGCAGGCCCTGAAGAATTCGCCGCGACAGCAAAAACAGGCCGATACCGCCAATCAACATCAGCATCAGCAGGGCCAGCGCCAGCCGCCAGGCATGCTGCTCGGCCTCGCGGTAGAGTTCGCTGAAGGGCATCTGCAACTCCAGCTGCAAGCCGCTGCTGCCCAGGCTGCGATCAAACTGGGCCAGGTCCGCTGAGGGCTGGGACGCACCCAGGCTCACCAGGGTCTGGCCCTGCTGCTGCAGGCGGATACTGGCGTGGGGATACTGGGCGCTGGCCTGGGTCAGTGTATTGATCAGGCCCTGGCTGCTGAACAGCACCAGATCATTACCTACCCAGTGCTGCTCGCGGTCGTGGATCGGCGCATCCGCCAGCAGCAGGGGTGGACCCTCGGCCCGCTGCTGGGTTTGCCTCAGGCTGTGCAGTTGCAGCTGGGTCTGCGACCAGGGTGGCCCCTGGGGCAGGGACTTCGGCAGCTGCAGGCCAACGCCGGCGAGCAGCTGGCCCTGCTGATCAAAGCGCCAGACCGCGAGCACCTCGGGGGAATGCTGGGGCACATCGCTAAGGATGTCGCTGATCTGGCGGCTGGCCTCGTCTCGGGCCAGCTTGCCCTGGTTGTGTTCGATCAGCAGGTTGCGCGCGCGGGTGCGGCTGGTGATCTGCTCGGCCAGGCCGGTCATGCCGATCAGGCGGCTGTGCAGCTGGTCGGCGAGGGAGGTGCCAAAGCGCTGGAACTGCTCAAGGCTCTGGTTCCGCAGGTTCTGATAGAAAGGGGCAATGGCAACTGCGCCAATGATGCCCGCCACCAGGGTCAGGCCAAGCAGGGTGGAATTGATGCCTCTCCGGTACAGGCGGACGATCGGGTCGTTGTTCTCCATGCCTCAAGAGTAGAACCCAGCAGCGCCGGGGGCGCAAGTGTTTTTGTGAGCTAATTGCCAAATTTGAAGGCATTGAGCAGGCGCTGGAGAAAATCCTGCTGGCTCTGCTGGGGTTTTTTCTGCTGGCTGGCGCGCTTGGCATCGGCGAGGATCTTCTGGCTGAACTTGCGGATGGCGACGCTGGCGGGGGCGTAGGGCGCCTCCAGATAGAAGGACTTGCGCTTGCGCACCCCCAGACCCACGGCATTGTCGTAAGGCAGGTAGCCGGCGTGCTTGAGGTTGTGGCCGGAGAAGGACTTCACCACCATCGACAGGCGCTTGATGATCTGCACCGCATCGGCCTCACCGCGCGCCATGTTCACCAGCAGGCGCAGCTGCTGCTCCGGCATGCCCTGGAGGATGGTCTTGATCAGGGCGTAGGCATCCACCATGGCGGTGGGCTCGGGGGTGGTCACCACCAGCACCTCATCGGCGGCGCGGGTAAAGCTGATGGTGTTGCGCGACAGGCCGGCGGAGGTGTCGATGATCAGGTAATCCGCCAGCCAGGCCAGCTCCTGCATGCTCTCGCACAGGCGATTGAGGACGCGCTGGCTGAGGTTGGCCATCTCCTCATCGCCAGGGCCGCCGGAGACAAACACCAGCCCGCCGGGACCGCGGCTGAGGGCCTGGGTGATGGTCTTCTCGCCCTTGATGACGTGGCTGAGGTTGTACTCGGCGCGCACCCCCAGCACCACATCCAGGTTCGCCAGACCCAGGTCCATATCCAGCAGGATCACCCGCTTGCCGGCCTGGGCCAGGGCCAGACCCAGGCTGCTGGCGACGTTGGTCTTGCCAACCCCGCCCTTGCCCGAGGCAATGGTGAGGATGCTGGCGGGTTGATTGATGGGGGCTTTGCTCATGATCTTGATGGGCTTCCCTGTGACCTGAATGCTGGGCTGCCAGGCTTTAGCGGCAGGGGTGTGAAACTATTTCCGATTTTGAGGTTGCGTCATTAGAGCATGTTCCCGCGGCCCGGGGAAAGCGCCAGGCTTCGCGATTTGCACTGTAACCCTAACGCTCATGGGGCGGCCAGCACCACCCCAGAACATGAAACTACTCCTAATCGATGGGACGCAGAGGACGCA
>JADGBD010000055.1 GCA_015231665.1 Gammaproteobacteria bacterium | reverse complement strand
TGGCGCAAGGCCACGGCATATTGAGCCCAGCGTGCATCTGAAGAAACGGCCGTCAACCCTTCGATACGTGCTTGGGCAATGATCAACCGATCAAAGGGATCTTCGTGGATTGCTGGAAGATTGCCTGTCTCAATGGCATGGGTGTCTTTGATCTCCAGCAGTTTTGCTCCGATTGCTAAACATTCATCCCGAAAGCTTAGCGGGTCAACGGCCAGTTTGCCCAGCCGATGCTTGATGGAGACTTCCCAAATACTGGCTATGGATACATGGCAATGGGCTGTTGCCATCAAATCCCGCGTTTCGGGGCTGAGGCGTGCATCGGCCATCAGCCACCAAAGCATGACTTGGGTATCGAGCAGGAATTTCATGCTTGCCCGAACAGCCGGCCCACAGCAGCCTCGGTCTCTTCATCGAAGGCACTGTCAATATCCAGGGGTTGGCCCGACCAAGCGCCCCAACCCCGCAGACCGGATTGGGGTGTGCAGGGCACCAGGCGCACCTGCGCCTCGCCGTTGCTGGCAATAATCACCTCATCGCCAGCCAAGGCCGCTTCGACCAAGCGGGAAAGCTGATTTTTGGCATCGATCATGTTCACCTGCATAAGAAAAGCTCCAGATCATGGCTCGTCAGCGCCAAACTAATCACACACATGGTTGCTGTCATCGATCTGCGGCAGGGACAGGTCGGGCATGGGTGGCATGCCCGGGATTTTGGGCAATTTTGCCATGGCATTTTTGGCCTGCTCGGCGCAGTTGAGCATCTGTTTGAGGTCCGGGTCTGAGGTCATTTCCGCGGCGTATTTCAGGCCGCGCTTCTGCGCCTCATCGCGCTGGCCGGACTGGCAGAGGCCTTGAATCTCCGCCTGGATCGCTTCGCCTTTGGCCTGGAGTTGTTCCAGTTTGGTCTGGTCGATGCCGGCCATGCAGCTGCGCAATTGCTCCATCACCGCCATTGTCGCCTGCATCGCTTGGGCATCCATGGCGAAGGCCGTTGGGCTGATCAGGCAGGCAAGTAAAATGCCGCTGTAGAGCCCTTTGTTGATGAGTTTACGGATGATGGATGGGTTCATGGGATGGTTCCTTGTAGTGAGTGGGATGGCCGGCTTTCAGCCTAGCAGAGAATCGGGGCTTGTGCGATGGATCGCCGCCGGCAGGACCGCTGCCGCTGCTGGTCTATGCCGATGTTCTGGCTGGCGGCGGCAAATCCCAGTTTTTACCTCGGCCAAAATCCCCTTATACTCGCCCTTTAGTGCAGTTGGCTGCGCCATCTGGATTGACTACCCATTTGGATAATTAACCGAGGCGGAATAACCGCCTTATGTGCAGGAGTGAGCGATGCTAAGCCAAGCGGATGTGTCCCAGGCCGGTTGCCGGCGGGGTAGGGTTTTGACTCCGGGTCTGTTGCTGGGCCTTGGGGTGATCTTGGTTTCAAGCTGGGCACCCGGCTGGGCAGAGGCGCCTTTGCCTCAGCTGCTAAGCGCGCCGGTGGTGCGTGAGGAACTGCCGCTGGATCTGACCGTGGAGGGCACGGTGGAGGCCATTCGCCAGGCGACGGTCTCGGCGCAGGTCAGCGGTTCCATCAGTCAGCTCAATGTGGATGTGAACGACTTTGTCGAACAGGGCGCGGTGTTGCTGGAGTTCGAAGGCGTGCAGAACCGCGCGGCGCTGGATCAGGCGCGAGCGGCCATTGGCATGGCCGAGGCGCAGGTGCGGGACGCCGAGCGCGAGCTCAAGCGCATCGAGAATCTGCATGAGCGCAAGCTGGTGGCGGACGCCATGCTGGACAAGGCGCGCACCACCCTGAATACCGCGGAGGAGACCCTGCGCTCGGCCCAGGCCGGCGCCTCGGCGGCGGCGGATCAGGCTGGCGACACCCTGGTGCGCGCACCCTTCAGCGGCTACATCACCAAGCGCCATGTGCAGCTGGGGGAGAACGCCAACCCCGGCGAGCCCTTGTTCTCCATGGTCTCCCTCGAGGCCCTGCGGGTGGTGACGCGGATTCCCCAGACCTACCTCAGCGCGGTGCAGACCCTCTGGCATGCCCATGTGGAGGTGGCCCGCCCCGGCGCTGCGGCGCCACGGCGGCTGCAGGTGCTGGACATGAACCTGTTCCCCTACGCCGAGCAGGGTACCCATCAGGTGGGCGTACGCCTGAGCCTGGAAGAGGGTATCAGCGACCTGCTGCCGGGGATGCTGGTGAAGGCGGTGTTCGCCATCGGCGAAAAGCCGCGCCTGCTGATTCCGGCCCAGGCGGTGTTTCGCCGCAGCGAGGTCAGCGGTGTCTATGTGCTCAAGGACGGCCGCGTCAGCCTGCGCCAGGTGCGCTTGGGCAAGCGGTTTGCCGACGAGCGCATCGAGGTGCTGGCCGGGCTTGAGCCCGGTGAGCAGGTGCTGCTGGATGTGATTGCCGCTGGTATTCGCCTCAAGGCCCAGCTGGATGGCGACGCATGAGTCGGGCTGCGGAATTGGGCGTTGCCGGCCTGCTGGCGCGGCGGTTTCAGGAGGCGGAGATCGTCCCCCTGCTGTTTCTCATGGGCCTGCTGCTGGGGCTGGCGGCGCTGATCGTCACCCCCAAGGAGGAAGACCCGCAAATTGAGGTGACCTTCGCCAATGTCTTCATTCCCTTTCCCGGTGCCACTGCCAAGGAGGTATCGCAGCTGGTGACCATCCCCGCCGAGCAGGAGTTTGCCAAGCTGCGCGGGGTCAAGCACGTCTATTCGGTCTCCCGGCCGGGGATGGCGGTGCTGAATGTTCGCTTTGAGGTGGGGGTGCCGCGGGAGCCGGCCCTGAGCCGGCTGTACAACGCCGTGTTCTCCACCGAAGACTGGCTGCCGGCCAATCTCGGCGTCGGCAGGCCGCTGGTCAAGCCCAAGGGCATAGACGATGTGCCGGTGGTGACCATCACCCTCTGGCCGGACAACCCGGACAAGGGTGCCTATGAATTATCCCAGGTGGCCAGCGCCTTGGAGGCGGAGCTGAAAAACCTGCCGG
The DNA here is from genome assembly GCA_015231665.1 of Gammaproteobacteria bacterium. Lineage (GTDB taxonomy): Bacteria > Pseudomonadota > Gammaproteobacteria > Chromatiales > Chromatiaceae > Magnetovirga. The sequence goes on along the minus strand of JADGBD010000055.1, from coordinate 6,588 downwards.
GCACGCGCAATGTCTACAGCACCGGCCTGTCTCAGCGGGTGGTGCGGGTGACCCTGGACCCGGAGCGGATGGCGGCGCACCGCCTGGCCCTGGATGACCTGCCCAACTCCTTCGACATCCCCACCCTGTTCGAGATCAACAACTACTCGCGCAACCTCGGCGACATGGTGGTGGACAACCACGTCACCCCGGCCCAGGGTGGCGTACTGTTCAACAGCGTCGAAGACGTGGAAGAGCTGGTGGTGGCGGTGGAAAACGGCGAGCGCATCATGCTGCGCGACATCGCCCGGGTGGAGATGGGCCCGGCGACACCGGACAGCTATGTCTGGTACGGCACCGGCCCCGGCGCCAGCGCTGCCGAGGGCAAGGGCAATCCGCCGCTGCCGGCGGTTACCCTGGCGGTGGCGAAGAAGACCGGCGAGAACGCCGTGGTCATCGCCGAGCGGGTGCTCGAACGGCTCAATGAGCTGCAGGGCTTCATCATCCCCGAGGACGTCAAGTTCAGCATCACCCGCGACTACGGCAAAACCGCCTGGGATAAGGCCAGCCGACTGTTGATGGAGCTGCTCTCGGCGACCTTCTTTGTCGTTCTGCTGGTGTTTGCCACCATGAGCTGGCGCGAGGGGCTGGTGGTGGGTCTGGCGGTGGTCATCACCCTGGCCTTTACCCTGTTTGCCAACTGGGCCTGGGGCTTTACCCTCAACCGGGTGTCCCTGTTTGCTTTGATCTTTTCCATCGGCATCCTGGTGGACGATGCCATCGTTGTGGTGGAAAACATCCACCGCAACCTGCAGCTGCATCCGCACAAGCCCCTGCGGGAGATCATCCCCCTGGCGGTGCATGAGGTGGGCAGCCCGACCATAGTCGCCACCTTCGCCATTGTCGTCGCCCTGATGCCCATGGCCTTCATCACCGGCCTGATGGGCCCCTACATGGCGCCGATCCCGATCAACGCCAGCACCGGCATGATCATCTCCATGCTGGTGGCCTTCACCATCACCCCCTGGCTGGCGCTGCGCTTCCTCAAGCCCCATGCTGCTGGGGCAGCGGTGCCGGCGGCAGCAGAAGCCCAGGCACCGACGCTGACGCTGCGGCTGTTTCGCTGGAGCTACGCCCCCTTCGTCGATGAGCAGCGCGGCGGCCGCAACCGCCTGCTGCTGTTGCTTGGCATCGCCCTGCTGATCCTCGGCTCGCTGTTTCTCGCCTACAACCGTCAGGTGGTGCTGAAGATGCTGCCCTTCGACAACAAGTCGGAGTTTCAAATCATGGTGGACATGCCCGAGGGAACCACCCTGGAGCAGACCTCGGCGGTGATGAGCGAGATCGCCGAGCGCCTGCGCCTGGTGCCCGAGGTGAGCAACTTTACCGCCTACGCCGGCACCCATTCGCCGGTGAACTTCAACGGCCTGGTGCGCCAGTATTACCAGCGTCAGGGGCCCAACGTGGGCGACATTCAGGTCAATCTGGTGGACAAGGAGCAGCGTCAACGCCAGAGCCACGACATCGCCCTGGCGGTGCGTGCGGATATCCAGGACATCGCCAAGCGCCATGATGCCGCCCTCAAGGTGGTGGAGGTGCCGCCCGGCCCGCCGGTGCCCATGCCCCTGGTGGCGGAGATCTATGGCCCCGAGCAGCAGGCACAGCAGCGGGTGGCCCAGCAGATTCTCGAGACCTTCCGCGGCACCCCGGACATAGTCGATACCGACAGCTGCATCGAAGCACCCAACCGCAAGCTGGTGTTCCACTTCGACCGCGCCCGCGCCGCGCAGATGGGCACGGCGCAGATGGCCGGGGTGAGCCTGCTGGAGATGGCGGTGAACAAGCGCGATGTGTCCTACCTGCACCTGGAGGATGCGAAGCGGCCGGTGCCGGTGCGCCTGGAGCTGGAGGACAGCTACAAAGCGGATATCGACCGGCTGCTGAGCCTGAAACTGCGCAGCCTGGACAATCAGATGGTCTCCCTGTCCGACTTCACCCGGGTGGAGTACGAGCCGATCGAGAACGCCATCTATCACAAGGACCTCAAGCCCTATGTGTTCGTCATGGGCGACATGGCCGGCGAGCTGGACAGCCCCCTCTACGGCATGTGGGAGTTGCACAACCGTCTGGCAGAGATGCGCTTTGAGAACGGTCAGAAGCTGGAGCAGTATTTCATCAACCCGCCGGCGGACCACTTCGGTTTTGCCCTCAAGTGGGACGGCGAGTGGCAGGTGACCTACGAGACCTTCCGCGACATGGGCATTGCCTATAGCGTCGGTATTGTCCTGATTTACCTGCTGGTGGTGGCCCACTTCCGCTCCTATCTGGTGCCGCTGATCATCATGGCGCCGATCCCGCTGACCATCATCGGCGTGCTCCCCGGGCACTGGTTGCTCGGCGCCCAGTTCACCGCCACCTCGATGATCGGCATGATGGCCCTGGCGGGGATCATAGTGCGCAACTCCATCATTCTGGTGGACTTCATCGATCAGTCGGTGGCCAGCGGCATGGCGCTGAAAGAAGCGGTGATTCAGGCCGGTGCCCTGCGCGCCAAGCCGATCTTTCTCACCGCGGTATCGGCCATGCTTGGCGGCTTCTTCATCCTCGCCGACCCGATTTTCAACGGTCTGGCCATTTCCCTGATCTTTGGCTTGCTCATCTCCACCCTGCTCACCCTGCTGGTGATCCCGGTGGCCTATTACCGCTTCTACCCCGGAGCGCGACAGGCGGAGGCAGTGGCGCCTTGACGCCTTTGACAGGGCACTGAGATACTGCCGATGAAAAAAGCCCGGGCCTAGGGGCGAGATGTACAACCAACGTGGAGGAAGTTAGAGAATGAAAATGCCAAAGCTGATGGGCCTTGTCGCCCTGACCTGTGCCAGCCTGACCGCAACTGCCGGGGTACCCAAGGATCTGGTCTATCCCAAAGCCGATGCCGCACCAAGTGCCGCGGAAATCGCCCAGCAGGTGTATTTTGTGAATCATTTCTATGCCGTGCGCAATGTCGCCTTTGAGCGCGAGGGCAAGAACCAGATTGCCGTGCTGGTGAAGCGCCCCAAGGATGGCCGCGCCACGGCCGACAGCTTCCGCCGCTTTCTCAACAACAGCTATCAGGGTGGCGAGATCAAGGCCCGCGATATGGTGCTGTTTCACTCCGGCAGCCTGATGGGCAGCGGCATCCTCGTGACCGACTACAGTGACGACGCCAAGCGCCAGTCCTACTCCGTCTGGCTGCCGGAAACGCGCAAGCTCAATGTCTTCCCCGAGCCGGCGCAGGACACCTCCTGGAGCGACAGCGACCTGACCTACGGCGATGTCTATCTGCGCAAGCCCGAGCATGAAAGCCACGAACTGCTCGGCACCGCCACCCTGGAGGATTGCCTCGGCGCCATGCAGCTGAGCGACAAGGAGGCCAACAAGCAATACCTGCGCCAGCTGCCGCCGCCCCAGTGCGAGCACAAGGGCAAGGCGGTGTATCAGCTCAAAAGCAGCAGCAGCTTCCCCAACTGGTGGTACGACTACCGCGTCAGTCTGGTGGACACCAAGACCTTTGCCGATTACCGCACCGAGTATTTCAAGAACGGCCAGCTGGTGAAGCGCATTGACCGCGACTGGGCCGCCATGCCCGGGGTGGAAGACCCCCGCGGTCAGCTTTGGCGCTACTGGTACGCCAGCACCCCGGCCAGCGGCCATGAGACCATGGTGTTTGTGCCGGAAAAGATGGTGAAGTGGAATCAGGATATGGAAGATGAATTCTGGTCAGAGGAAACCCTCAAGGCTTTGCGCAAATAGGCCCAGATTGGCCACTGTGAAAAGGCGGCAGTGAAGATCGATCCTTCCCGCGCTTGGCGTGGGAAAGCGGATTTTAACTCTGCGCTCCTCTCGCGTGCTCTGCGTCCTGTTTGACCACCAGGCGGCACCCCGATGAACAGCCTGATGTTGTTTGCCGCCCGCTGGCCCAAGTCGGTGCTGGCGCTGCTGCTGTTGCTCAGCCTGATGGCGGCGACTCAGCTGCCGGAGCTGCGCTTTCGCGTCTCCGCCGAGGGCATGATGCTGGAGCAGGACTCCGCTCGGGCCATGTACGATCGTTCCCGCCAGCTGTTTGGTGAGGACGAGACCCTGCTGCTGTTTGCCCGCGATGCCCGCCTGCTGGAACCCGAGCGGGTGGAAAAGCTGCGTGCTCTGGAGGCACGGCTGGTGGCGCTGCAGGGGGTCAGCCGGGTCAGCAGCCTGTTCAGCCTGCAGCATTTTCGCTCCAGCGATGGGGTGATCAGCAATGCCGCCTACCTGGCCCAGGCGCCGGAGAATGCCGACCAACGCCAGGCCCTGCTGCGGGAAAGCCTGCGCAATCCCCAGCTGGCGGAGGTGCTGGTATCCGCCGATGGCCAGGCCCTGGCCTTTTCCATCGCCATCGATCCCAAGGCCGATGCCGATGCCCTGGTGGAGCGCATAGAGCGGGAAATCAGCCCCCTGCGCGGCTCCTTCGAGCAGCTGTTTCAGATCGGCTCGGCGGTGGTTAGCCACGGCATTCAGGAGCAGATCAAGCAGGATCAGCAGCAGATTCTGCCCCTCTCCCTGGCGGTGCTGATCATCACCATGGCCCTGTCCATGGGCCGCTTCAACGCCGCCCTGATCCCCATCCTCACCGCCGGCGTCAGCGTCATCTGGACCCTGGGGCTGATGGCCCTGAGCGGCACGCCGCTGAACGTGATGACCGCCATAGTCCCGGCGTTGCTGGTGATCATCGGCTCCACCGAGGACATCCACCTGCTGGCGGAGTATTACCAGCACGGCCGCGGCAACCCCAAGCGCGCCCTGGTGCGCATGGTGCGGGTGCTGGGGATGACGGTGCTGCTCACCTTTGCCACCACCGCCTTTGGCTTTCTCTCCATCGCCACCAGCCCGATTCTGTTGCTGCAGCAGTTTGGCTGGTTCGCCAGCCTGGGCCTGTTGCTGAATTTCCTCGTCACCAGCCTGCTGGTGCCCGCCTGGCTGAGCCTGTTTCCCGGTCGGCTCAAGCCAAGGGGGAGCGGCGGCCTGCTGCATCAGCGCATCGCCCTGGCCCTGCTGCACGCGGCCCAGCACCGGCCGCGTCTGGTTAACGCCGGCATCATCCTGCTGGTGCTGGGCAGCCTGGCCTTCATCCCGCGCATCGGCGTGAACAACGATCCCCTGGCCTACTTCCGCGAGGATGCGCAGATTCCTCAGCAGATCGACGAGTTGGAACGCCATCTGGCGGGGATGCAGAGCTTCTCCATCGTCCTGGATGCGCAGATCGAGGGCACCTTCCTGCAGGTGCGCTATCTGGAGGAGATTCAGCGCCTGCAGCAGTTCCTTGCCGAGACCGGCCTGTTCGACAAGAGCCTGTCCTTTGCCGACAGCATTGCCCTGATGCATGTGGTCATGGAGGAGGACGATGAGGCCGAGCCCTACCTGCCGGACCAGGATGCCTACGTCAAGGACTACATGAAGCTGCTGAGCAAGAAGGACGTGGCCAATTACCTGTCCGCCGATCAGGGCACGGCGCGGATTCTGGTGCGCCACCGCATCACTGCCTCGCAGGAGCTCAAGGTTGCCCTGCAACAGGTGCAGGCCTGGCTGGACGCGGAGCTGGCACCGGGGCTTAACCCGGTGATCACCGGCGAGTCGGTGCTCACCCAGCGCGCCGCCGACCACATGGCCAGCGGCCAGGCCCTGTCCCTGCTGCTGATGGTGCTGGTGATCTGGGGGGTGATCTCGGCGGTGTTCGTCAACCTCAAGGCCGGCCTGCTGGCGGTGATTCCCAACCGGCTGCCGGTGTTCCTGCTGTTCGGCGCCATGGGTCTGTTGCAGATTCCGCTCAACACCAGCACCGCGATGGTGGCGGCGATTGCGTTGGGCATCAGCATCGACGACACCATGCACTTCATGGTGCGCTATCACCAGAACAGCCAGCATCAGGCCGATGCCTTTGCCGCCCTGCGCCTGACGGTGATGGAGGAAGCACCGCCGATCTTTACCACCTCCCTGGCCCTGGCGGCGGGCTTTTCTGTGCTCGCCCTGTCCAGCTTCCCGCCGGTGGTGCACTTCGGCCTGCTCAGCGCCCTGGTGATGCTCGGCGCCCTGCTGGCGAGCTTTCTGGTCACGCCGATCCTGCTGTCGCGGGTGCATCTGCTGTCGTTGAAAGACATGCTCGGCCTGCGCCTGGGCCGGCGCCTGTGCGAGCGCTGCGCCCTGCTGCAGGGCATGCGCCCCTGGGAGATGAAGAAGCTGATCCTCAGCGGCGAGGTGCGTGAGTTCCCCGCCGGCACCCGTTTCATCACCCAAGGCGAGGAGGGCGAGGAGATGTATGTGCTGCTGGAGGGCGAGGCCGAGGTGTGGATCACCAACGATGCCTACGCCCACCATTCCATCGCTCACCTGCTCAGCGGCGATGTCATCGGCGAGGTGGCGCTGATCGCGCGCACGCCGCGCATGGCCAATGTCACCACGCGCCAGCCTTCGCGCCTACTGGTGCTGCGCTGGGAGGACATGAAGCGCATGGGCCGGCTTTACCCTTACCTGGCCTCCAAGCTGTTTCACAACCTCTCCAGCATCCTCGGCGCCCGTCTCGCCAGTGCTACCGGTGCT
>JADGBD010000054.1 GCA_015231665.1 Gammaproteobacteria bacterium | reverse complement strand
GCTCGACTGGCGGGCACTCACCCCACCACAGGACCCCAGATGGCGCTAAACCACGGCATTTCCGGCTTCGGCTACGTTTTTGAGGGTTTGAAGCTGGTGCTCCGGCCCGAGTTGCGCCGCTTTGTGCTGATCCCCTTCCTCATCAATCTGCTGGTGTTCAGCGGCCTGATCTGGCTGGGGCTGAGCCAGTTTGCCGGTTTCATGGACTGGTTGCTGCCGGCGGATGCCTGGTACAGCTTTCTGCGCTGGCTGCTCTGGCCGCTGTTTGCCCTCACCGCCTTGCTGGTGGTTTTTTTCAGCTTCACCGCCCTGGCCAATTTCATTGCCGCACCCTTCAACGCCCTGCTGGCGGAGCGGGTTGAGGCCCATCTCAGCGGCCTGCCCCTGCCGCCGCAACCAGCCTTTTGGAAGAGCCTGCTGCCGGCGCTGGCTGGCGAGTTGCACAAGCTGATTTACTTTTTGCTGCTTGCCCTGCCCTTGCTGCTGCTGTTTCTCATCCCCCTGCTCAACCTGGCCGCACCCCTGCTTTGGTTTTTGTTCAGCGCCTGGATGCTGGCGCTGCAATACGTCGACTACCCCATGGGCAATCACGGCATCGGCTTTGCCCAACAGCGCCAGCAACTCAAGCGCCAGCGCCTGGCGGCCCTGGGCTTTGGCAGCGGGGTTACCCTGCTGATGATGATCCCGCTGCTGAATTTTCTCGCCATGCCCGCCGCCGTAGCCGGTGCTACTGCCCTCTGGTGTCGGCGGATGCAGAATCAGGCCTGAGCTGTAACGCTCAGCCCTGCCATTGGCGCAGTTCTTCAGCGTAGACCTCGCTGAGACTGGCGAGATTGCGGATCAGCTCGAAACACTCGGCCTGCTCTGCCCGCGCCGCCTGCTCTGCTGCCAGAGCCATGTCCGTTAGCTGGGGAGCGCGCAAGGTGGCGGTGACGTTCTTTAGCTTGTGTGCCTGGAAGGCGCAGGCGGCGTAGTCCTGTGCCTCGGCCAGTTGCCGCAGGTTGATGCTCATGGGTTCGATCTCGGCCAGGGCCAGACCGACCAATTTCGTCAGCAGACCCTTACGCTGGCCGTATTTTTCCTGGATCAGTGCCCAGTCGATCAGGCCGCCGGGCAGGCAATCCCCCTGTGGCGCCGACGGGCTCTGTGCTGGTTCTGGCGCTGATTCTGGTGCTGATTCTGGGCTGGGCCTTGGCTCAGCTACTGCCGGCGCCGCCTGAACCCGCCGGGGTCTATTCAGGCAATGCCTGCGCAGGGTGGCGATGAGCAATTCCTCATCGATGGGTTTGCTGACGTGATCGACCATGCCCACCGCCAGACAGCGGTCGCGCTCTTCCTTGAGGGCGTGGGCGGTAAGGCCGATGATCGGCAGATCGGGCGCCAGGCTGCGGATGCGCCGGCTGGCCTCGTAGCCATCCATGATCGGCATCTGGATGTCCATCAGCACCCCGTCGAAGGCATCCACCCCCCGCTGCGCCAGCAGCCCCAGTGCCTGCATGCCGTTTTCGGCAAAGCTGACCTCTGCGCCGGCGTGCTCAAGCAAATCCTGCAATATCAGCCGGTTGATCGGCACATCATCCGCCGCCAGCAGACGCATGCCGGTTAGCCGCGCCGTGGCTGGTCCCTGACTGTGGCGCATCTGATCCGATGGCGTGGGTTGTGCCGTTGGCAGGGGCAGGCTGAGGCTGAAGCAGGAGCCCTGCCCCGGCGCGCTTTCCACCCGGATGTCGCCGCCCATCAGCTGCGCCAGATTGCGGCTGATGGCCAGGCCCAGGCCGCTGCCGCCATAAAGGCGCGTGGTGGAGCTGTCGGCCTGCTCGAAGGATTTGAACAGCCGTTCCTGCTGCTGCAGGGTCATGCCGATGCCACTATCGCGCACCTGAAACAGACTGACATCACCCTGGCGCAAAATCCTCAGGCTGACCCGGCCTTGCTCGGTGAACTTGATCGCATTGCCGAGCAAATTGAGCAGAATCTGGTTGAGGCGATGGGGATCGCCCAGCACCCAGGGTGGATGGCCGCGCTGCAGGTCCAGCTCAATCTCCAGACCGCGATTTTTTGCCCGCGGCGCCATCAGGTCCATGATCTGCTGGATCAGTTGCGGCAGCTGATAGGCAATCTGCTCCAGCTGCAGCTGGCCGCTTTCGATGCGGGAGAAATCGAGGATGTCGTTGATCACCGCCAGCAGGTGGTCGCCGGACTCGACAATGCGCTCGAACAGCTCGCCGGCCTTGCGGTCGGCATTGTCGCGCGCACCCATCCGTGCCAGCCCCAGCACCGCCCCCAGAGGGGTGCGAATCTCGTGGCTCATGTTGGCGAGGAACCGGCTCTTGGCCCGACTGGCCTGCTCCGCCAGCTCCTTGGCATGCTCCAGCTCCTGGGTGCGAGCGGCCACCAGGCTTTCCAGATTGCAGTTCATCTCCTGCAGTTGGCGCTGCTGCTGCAGGCGTACACTGATATCCCGCGAGGAGGCAAACATGAGGAACTCGCCGTTCACCTCCAGGGCACTGATGTTGACCTCGACGTCGATATAGGTGCCATCGGCGCAACGGTGGCCGGTCTCGAACAGGCGTGCCCCCTGATTGCGGATCAGCGCCTGACGGTGCTGTTCGAAGCTATTGGCCTCGAGAAAAGGATCCCAATCGGTCACCCGCAGCTTGCCGATGACCTCACGACCATAGCCGAGCATGTTGAGAAAGGCATCATTGGCATCCACCAGCAGGCCCTGGCTGTTAAGCACATGGATGCCATCGCTGGTGGTCTTGAGGAAGGTGCGCAGGCGCAGGCGTTCCAGCTCCAGGGCCTGTTGGGCACGGCTGACCTCGGTGACATCGCGATCGGTGCCGCGGTAACCGCAGAACTGGCCGGCGGCATCCACAATCGGCACGCCGCTGGTGAGGACTATGACCTCGGCCCCATCCTTGGCCAGATTGTAATTCTGCATCTCCTTGATCGGCTGGCGCTGCGCCTGACAGACAGCAAAGATGGCACCGACCCGCTCGGCCTCTGCCGGAGGCATCAGATCGAAGGGGGTGCGGCCGATCAGCTCCTCCGGCCGATAGCCCAACACCGCGGTGACGCCGGGACTGATGTAGCTGTAACGGCCCTGGGCATCCACTTCCCAGACCCAGTCGGTGAGGTTTTCGGTGAGATCACGGAAGCGGCTTTCACTCAGCTGCAAGGCCAGCTCGGTACGCTTGCGGCTGGTGACATCCATCGCCAAGCCTTCGATGATCAGCTCAGCGCCCTCGCGGTAGCTGTGGATGCAGCGATCATACAGCCAGCGCCATTCGCCCTGGCGATTCTTGATCCGGTACTCGAGCTTGAACGGCCGCCCTTGCTCCAATCCCGCTAGCGCCGCCTCCACCTGCGGCAGGTCCTCAGGGTGGATCGAATCGGGCCAGAGCGTGGGATTACGATAGAAGTATTCGCGCGGATAGCCCAGCACCCTTTCCACCTGCGGCGAGTAATAGATGCCGCCGCGCAGATTGGAGAAGTGGTAGAGCACATCGGGCACGTTCTCCACCAGCTGGCGCCAGCGCGCCTCGCTTTGTCTGAGGGCCTGCTCTGCCTGCTTGCGCTGCTGAATGTCCTCGACCACCGAAACGAAATAGTCCGGCGTGCGCTCCGGCGTCCAGATCAGGGCAACGGTGAGGTTAACCCAGAGGGTAGAGCCGTCCTTGCGCAGATAGCGCTTCTCCAGGCTGTAGCTGTCGATATCCCCCGCCAGCATGCGCTGGGTCTGCTCCAGGTCGCTATCCAGATCATCGGGATGGGTGATGTCGTGAAAGCTCTTGCCGAGCAACTCGCCCTGACTGTAGCCCAGGATGCTGCAGAGCTTGCGGTTGACCCGCAGCCAGTTGCCCTCCGGGTCCAGATGGGCCAGGCCGACCGCCGCCTGCTCGAAGGTGGCGAGAAAGCGCCGCTCGCTCTCCTGCAGGCGCAGAAATTCCTCGGGAGAGAAGTTGGGCAGGGGCTCATCAGCCAGGCTGGGCCCGGGTTTGGGAAAGGATAGGTACTGGGTCATCGGCGGATCAATGGGCGCGCTGGCTTTGTTCTTCCGAGTCTCCAGTCCCGAGTCCCGAAGCGGCCATGCAAAGTTTCATGCTCCGGGGTGTCGCTGCTTGCTGCATGAGCCTTAATTACAGAATTCAGCAATGTTGCGACGGGCGGCCTGGATATTTTGCTGGCGGCTTTCTGGGGTGACCCGCTCGTAGGTGCCATCGGGGCGCTTGAGCAGACGGTTCTGCGGGTTGTTGAACATCTCCAGCGAGCGCTTGGCCCGAGCGCAGTTCTCTGCCTTGATCTTGGCCGACTCGGCCTTGCGCCGGGCCGCTTCGGCATCATCCGGCTTGGTGCCTGAGGCGGCTGGATCGGTCGCAGTTTGGCCCGCTCCGGCGGCCGGGTTCGGCTCGGCCGCGGCAGGCCGGCTGGGCGGCGGCGGTGGCGGCTTGATCTCCTGCGCCTGACCATTGGGCGGCGGCGACTGGGAGTAATGCACCCGACCCTTGTCATCCACATATTTGTACATCGCCGCCTGCACCAGGCCCGAGCAACCCACAACCATCAGCACCACCAAGGCAAGACGCAGCGACATGACAAAGCCCCCCAAAGTAGGCTGGCCACAGGCCAGCAGTAAACCCACATAGAATGACGGCTGATTATCCGTTTAACCAGAGCAAAAGCAAAACACTGTCTAAGCGCCGCTCAACTCCGCCACCGCTGCACCAAAGGCAAAGCTGGTGTAGCGCCAGACCCTAAGCTGCGCCGACCAGTGCTCCGACGGCAGGCCCGCTTTGAGCTTGAGATGGCGCCAGAACAGCTCTGGCCTTGGCAGCTGCTGCCACACCGCGGGCAAAAAGGTGCCGCGGTGGCCGCCGTCTTCCAGAATCAGGCCATCGACCCCCGGGCGCAACTGGCTGAGCAGATGCGCCTCCGAGTCAAACCGCAGCGGCTCGGCCGGGCTGAGCACGGATATGTGAATCTCCAGATTCGCCAGCTCGGCCGGGCTCAGGGGTGGAAATCGCGGGTCCTGAAAGCCGGCGGCGTAGGCGTTATCCACCACATCCTTGACCAAGGGCTGGATAGCCTGCAGATGACCGATGCAACCGCGCAGCTGACCCTGGTAATTAAGGGTGACAAAACTGGCAGCATCGGTCCTCAGTACCTCGGGGTAATCCGCCGCATCGACCCGCAGCGGCCTGCCCCGGCTTAGCCCCTCGCGCAGAGATGCCAGCGCCAGCCGCAGCAGCAGAGCCTGCTCGGCCTCAGACAAAGGCATAGGCGCCATAGCCCACCACCTGATCACGGGGACCGGCAGTGTCGCCGGAATTACGCAAATCCAGCAGCAGCGGCCGCCAGCCACGGCGCCTGGCCAACACCAGCAGACCCGCCACCGGGATGCGGCCGCAGGCCTGATCCTGCGCCAGGGCCTCGGGCTGCAGCTGGAGTATCGCCTCACTGGCCTGCTGATCCAGCCGCTGGGCCTCGGCGTAGCTGTGGTAATGGCTCAGATCGGAACTGATCAGGATCAGGCACTCGGGGTCATCGGCCAGGGGCTCCAGCAGCTCGGTCACCTGCAGATAGTCGGCCTGGCCCACCAGCAGCGGCGTCAGCTGAAAGGGCGGCAGCAGGCGCTGCAAAAAGGGCAATTGCACCTCCAGACAATGTTCCTGGGCAAAGGCGGCATCAAGGCCATGGACAAAGGGCAGCTGCAGCAACTGATCGATCAGCGGCCGATCCAGCGGCACATCCCCCAAGGGCGTGCGAAAGGCCTCGGCACTGTGCGCGGCAATGCCGCGAAAACCCACCCTATGCGCCGGCCCTAGCAGAATCACGCGGCGAATTTTAGCCGTGAGATTCTGCAATTGCCGATAGCCCGAAGCCGCCACTGGCGCGGAGTAGACGTAGCCGGCATGAGGCAGGATCAGCGCCCGCGGCTGACAATCCAGCACCGGCGCTGCGGCCAGATAGCGGTCCAGGTCAGCCTGCAGTTGCCTAGCCTCTGCCGGGTAAAACATCCCAGCCACCGCCGCCGGCTTGATCCTGGGCGAGGAAATCGCCTCCATTTTCATCTGCATCACCTTCATTTCATTAAGTCTTAACACTTGAGGTCTAGCCTTGTTCAGATGTCAGGCAACGGCGCTGAAACTGAACTTCGGCCGGCCTAACTCATCCAAGGCGCAGGGCAAAAAGCTAAGTGGATAACCCAAGCATCTTTTGCCTATCGCAACTCAAGCATAGAACCCCGAGAGCCCGAGCAATGAGAAAATCTGAAGTACTCCGCGCCCAGCACCAGTTTGGCCAGCAACAAGAACGGGCCCTGCTGGAAGACATCAACTACCTCGAAAGCCGTCTCAAGGAGATGGGCTACAACGGCGATTGCGCCTATGAGCGAGCCATCGAGCGCAGTTTCAGCCAACGCCTGCAGGAGCGCCGCCAGGCCCTCAAGCAACTGCGCGAACACCTGCAAATGGCCAGTCCCTGGGCTTGGAAAACCCCGCTGCGCACCCATATGGGGTGAATCTCTGCAGACCGAAGTCAGGCCTGCAGCAGCTCACCCTATAGCGCCTTCAACCCGGGATAAGCCGCCATGCCTTATTTTGTCTACCGCATCACCGAACCCAAGAAGCTGGAAAAACTCGACCAGTTCGACAACTACAAACAGGCCCGCGAAGCCGCCCGCAGCATGCGCGCCGAGTCGATGGACAGCCCCGGGTCGCTGATTCGGATGATCTTCGCCAAAAATGAGGTCGAGGCGGAAAAGCTGCTCCTCGCCCCGCGTGAGCAACGGTTCATTGACGAGGGTTGAGCCTGCAAAGCCAGCGCCTAAAACCGGATCGCAAAGAACGCAAAGGAAACGCAAAGTACGCAAAGCTCTATAAAGTCGTAAATTCGTAGCCTGGATGGAGCGAAGCGGAATCCAGGGTTACTGTGAAGCAGCCTCGGCCGTTGCAACTGCAACTTTTTAACTCTTGGCGTTCTTTGCGCTTCCTTTGCGTTCTTTGCGTTCCAATTTTTCGTACCTGCTTTGCCTGCCCAGTTTAAACGGGCTTCGCCAGCTGCTCGGCTATTCGCTCCGCCACCCGCAGGGCGTTGGCGTAGATGGTCCAGGTGTAGGGCACGCTGCCGCCGGTGGGCATGAAGGAGGCATCAGTGACAAACAGATTCTCCGCCCCCCAGACCCGGCAATCCGGGTCCAGCACCGAGTGAGCGGGATCGCTGCCAAAGCGGCAACCGCCGGCCACCAGATTGGGTGGTGGCGCGGCGCTGACGCTGGAGCTGACCCAATCGGCGCCCATTGCCTTGAGCACCCGCTCACCCTGCTCAGCCAGATAGCGCCCCACCTGTAGATCCCGCGGATGGGCACCCAGGCGCACCCGCGCCACCGCCATGCCCCACTTATCCTTCACCGCCGGGTCCAGGCTGACAAAGCAATCATCGGTGGGCAGCCAATCGTTGAAGACTTCGAAGCTGAGCTTGCGGTCCTCGCTAAACCAGCGCTCCAGCTTGCGTTTCAGCGGCAGGCCCCAGAGGGGTTTGCCGTCTTGCGAAGCTGCGCTTCGGGCCAGGGGAATGGCATTGGGATGGGCCATGAGAAACTCGATGGTGCCGCCCTTGGCCAGCCCCGGCGCAAACGCCGGGTCTTGGATCTCATACCAGTGCTGCAGGGCACGATTGACGAAGGGACCCAGCACACGCAGCTGGGCTTGCCTGGCCTCGTCCAACTTGGCGTAGGTGAAATAGCCGCCACCGGCGCCGCCGGCAGAAAACAGCAGGTTGCGCCCCAGTTGGCCGCTGTGGTTACCCAAACCCTGCTGATGGGCCGGGCCTGGGCTGGCCAGCAGCAGGCGCGCGCTCTCTATGGCCTGACAGGCGACAACGAACAGCTTGGCGCTCACCCGTTGCAGCTGGCCCTGGGCATCCAGATACTCGGCCTCGCGCACCCGGCCCTGGGCATCGCTGATCAAGCGGCGCACCTGGCTGTTGGGGCGCAGCTGGCAACGGCCGCTGGCCAGGGCCGGTTCGATGAAGGCGACGCGAGCACTGCCCTTGGCGCCGGTATTGCAGCCATAGCTGCCGCAATAGCCGCTGTAGGAGCAGACATGGCGCCCCTGATAAGGCTGCGGCAAGATGGCCCGGGCCACCCGCACCGGGGTCAGCCCGAGCTGCTCGCAGGTCTGATCGATCCAGTTAGCCACTGGATGCTCGGCGGTGGGAGGCAGGGGAAAATCGGCGGTGGAGCGCGGCTCCAGCTGGCTGTGAGGCCGCGCCTGACCCGACACCCCCACCAGGCTCTCGATGCGAGTGAAATAGGGTTCCAGGTCGGCGTAGCTGATGGGCCAGTCGGCCAGATTGGCGCCTTCGATAGGGCCGTATTCGCTGAGCAGGCGAAAGTCCTTGGGTTTCATCCGATGGAAAAAGCCCGACATCAGGTTGCTCGAACCACCCACCAGATTGCCGTTCCAGAAATCCCGCCCCGACTCACGGCTCGGCAGCGCACGCCAACCGCCCTGCCCGTCCGCATCTTCCAGCACATGCTGCTCATCGCGCAGATTCGGCGTGTAGTGGCTGCGCCGACAACAGGCCAGCTCGTCTTTGGCAAAGTCCGCGTCCCGCAGCCAAGGCCCCTTCTCCAGCACCAGCACCGAATAGCCTGCTTGGCTCAGGGACCATGCCACCGGGCCGCCGCCAGCGCCGCTGCCAATCACGCAGACATCGAAATCCTGTGCCATCAGCCGGCCCTGTAGCAGGTGTCGCGATTGGGTCGGGGAAAGCCCGGTCGATGCCCCAGCCAGCGCCAACCCTGCTCAGCGCGGTTGCCGCCGTAGATGGGATCGCTCAGCAGGGCCTCCAGCAAATAACTCAGGTGGCTGTTGATCCAGTTCTCCCCCGCTGCGCTCTGCGCCACCTCGCTGAGCATTTGGTCTTGCTCTGCAGGGCTAAGGCTGACAAATCCGCGCCCCAACCGCTGCAGGCACAGATCCTCCAACCAGCCCGCGCCACGCAGCAAAAAGGCGCGTTCCTCGGCGTCCAGCTTGGCATCCGCTACCACCCACTGCAGATAGGCCAATGCGTTGATTTCCTTGGCACCTGGCGCGTCAGGTCGATCAGGCTCGCTCGGCAGCAGGCGCTGCTGCAGGGCATCAATCAGGCGCCAGCTGTCGGCCTCCGCCAGCTGTGCACGCGCCGATACCGGCAAAAGCAGGGCCAGGGAGCCGCCAGCCAGGCGCAACAGGACCTGGCGCCGGGTCAACAGCGCGGAGCGCCACTGCCGCAACTGTGCCATGGGGTGGTCGGCGGAATGGCCGGGGGCATGGCCAGGTGGATGATCGGGGGAATTAGCCGCAACGGCTCTGCGAATGCTCATGGGCCAAGCCTATGTCAGGCGGCAGGCTCTGGCAAGCCGCGGTGCTTGGATTGCGTGCTTTTGCGGCCTTTATTCCGAAGACCACGATGCACAACAAAAAGGCCGCAGAACCTCTAGATTCTGCGGCCAAGTCATTGATAATAAATATATAATTGGTGCCGACGGCCGGACTCGAACCGGCACAGCTTGCGCCACTACCCCCTCAAGATAGCGTGTCT
>JADGBD010000053.1 GCA_015231665.1 Gammaproteobacteria bacterium | reverse complement strand
CTGCCACCACGGTGACGAACACCACGGTGTCGCTCATATTGACGAGGACGGCGCCATCGGCCTGACGGGCCATTTCGCCGGTTTCCAGCACCACCTTGTGGTCGCCGAACTGAAATTCTTTTTTAATCGGAGTCGGTATTTGGCTCACGGTATCTTCCTATGCATTGCGGACGAACAAAGAAACCTCCAGCGAAGTGGAGGCCTGCTCTGACACCACCCGGCTTTATGGCCACCAAGCGGGCCAGCGGGTGGGCCAGAGCATGTCGAATAGTTTAGCGACGCAGGCCCAAACGGGAAATCAGGCTGCGATAGCGCTCCACGTCCTTGCCCTTGAGGTAGTCGAGCATCTTGCGGCGTGAATTGACCATGCGCACCAACCCGCGGCGGGAGTGGTTGTCCTGCTTGTGGGTGGCAAAGTGGCCGGACAGATCGTTGATCCGCGCGGTGAGCAGGGCGACCTGGACTTCCGGGGAGCCGGTGTCCTTATCATCACGCCGGTAATCTGCTACAACCTTTGCCTTATCTTCTGCACTCATTGACATGTCAGTCTCCTGTTTCAACTGATGGAAAAATGGGCCGGCAATGCCGTTGCCTGTCCAACAATGAGATCAGACGGGCTGCCCGGTTAAAATTGTTTAGGAGATAGTGACTAGCTGGTTAGAATTTAGCTAGTTGACTGTCTCGATTTCTTTATATGAAGTCCGCAAATGAACGCCAAAGCTGCCAGCTCCGGAAGCAGCGCAACAGAATCCGGGGTAGCGCTAAGAAACTAAACGACTAAGGCGCTATCTCCTTAACCCATTTAGCCTTTATTCGCGTTAATTTGCGGACCAAATATTCTTAAAAACTTCAGACCTTAAATTGTCTTCTCGGCGCCACCTTGCCGTCTTCCTGGATCTCGCCCACGGCGATGAAGCGGTCCAGTTCGTCGTAGATGCGCACCCAGCCGCTGGTGGGGGCCTTGGGTACCAGCACCGGCTGGCCGGATTTCAGGTAAAACGCCGAATCCGCCGTGAGCTTGACCACCGGCCAGTGGCCCAGGGCGCTGTCCAGGGGCAGCAGCAGCCGGTCCATCTCGGCAAAACCATCCTGGCTGAGTTGTTCCAGCTGTTCCATGCTCACCAGGCTGACGTCGCCTTCCACATAGGGACCGACGCCGGTGCGGCGCAGGGCGCTGAGGTAGCCACCACAGCCCAGGGCCTCACCGATGTCTTCCGCCAGGGTGCGGATGTAGGTGCCCTTGGAGCAATGCACCTCAATCTCGAACTCGGGGCTGCCGAATTGGCTCAGCTTGAGCTCATGGATGCTGATCTGGCGCGGCTCGCGCTCCACTTCCACACCCTGACGCGCCAGGTTGTACAGGCGCTCACCCTTGTGCTTGATCGCCGAGTACATGGGCGGAATCTGGCTGATCTCGCCGGTGAAGCGCGCCAGCACCTCCAGCAGCTGCGCCTCGCTGAACTCGGGCACCGGCCGCTCCTGCAGCACCTCACCCTCGGCATCGGCGGTGGTGGTGGTCTGGCCCAGCTTGATGCGCGCCCAGTAGCGCTTGTCGGCATCCAGCAGATAGGCGGAGATCTTGGTGGCATCGCCAAAGCACAACGGCAGCAGGCCGGTAGCCAGGGGGTCCAGGCTGCCGGTATGGCCGGCCTTTTGCGCCTGATACAGCCACTTGACCCGCTGCAGGGCATCGTTGGAGGTCAGCTTCAGCGGTTTATCCAACAGCAGCAAGCCGTTGATGTTACGCCCACGGCGCTTTTGTCTAGCCATTATCTACCCAAAACTCATTCATGCCCGATCCGGGAAAGCCAAATCCAAGACAGGACGCAGAGAGCGCAAAGAAGCGCAGAGAACGCAGAGAGCTAAGAGCCTGACTCTGTGAACCGATGCGCGTAGAAAAACAAATTTTCCTTACTTTGCCCTGAACTCTTTGCGTTCAATCATTCGCTCCCTGCTTAAACCCTGCCCTGGATTGCAGATTGGCAAATGCAACCTGCCCAACCACAACGCTTTCTCAAGAGACTATTTCCAACTCTGCGATCTCCGCGCTTCTCTGCGCTCTCTGCGTCCTGCGTTAGGCTACTGCCTCAGCGCCCTCTCGATCAGCTCGGAGAGGTGCGCGCCCTGTTCGATGGATTCGTCGTAGACAAACTCCAGCACCGGGGTAATGCGCAGGCGCATGCGGTGACCGATTTCGCGGCGCAGAAAGGGCGCGGCATCCTTGAGCAGACCCAGCTGTTGCTTGCGGTCCGCGTCATCAAACAGGGTGACGTAGACCTTGGCGTGGGACAGGTCGCGGCTCAGGCGTACCGTCTGCACCGTGACCATGCCCAGCCGCGGGTCCTTGATCTGGTTGCGGATCAGGTCCGCCAGCTCTTTCTGCAGCTGGCGCCCTACCCGCTCGGCACGGCTGAAATCACGCGGCATGGCCGATCACAGCTCGCGCACCACTTCGGTACGTTCAAAGACTTCGATCTGGTCGCCTTCCTTGACATCGTTGTAGTTCTTCACGCCGATGCCACACTCAGTACCGGCCTTGACCTCGGCGACGTCGTCCTTGAAGCGGCGCAGGGATTCCAGCGCGCCTTCGTAAACCACGACGTTGTCACGCAGCACGCGGATGGGGTTGTTGCGCTTGACCACGCCCTCCAACACCATACAGCCGGCGATGGCGCCCAGCTTGGAGGAGCGGAACACGCTGCGCACCTGGGCCAGACCGATGATCTCTTCGCGGAACTCCGGTGAGAGCTTGCCAAGCATGGCCTTTTTCACATCATCGATGATCTCGTAGATGATGCTGTAGTAGCGCAGGTCTATGCCCTTCTCTTCGATCACCCGGCGGGCGCTGGCATCGGCACGCACATTAAAGCCGATGATGGCGGCGCTGGAGGTGAGGGCCAGGTTGGCATCGGATTCGTTGATGCCGCCGACCCCGGAAGCGACCACCTTGACCTCCACCTCGGCGGTGGAGAGCTTGACCAGGGAGTCCTTGAGTGCCTCGACGGAGCCCTGGACATCGGCCTTGACGATGAGGTTCACCGTGGCCACCTCGCCCTCGGTCATCTGCGAGAACATCTGATCCAGCTTGGCGGCCTTTTGATCCGCCAGCTTGCTGTCGCGAGCACGGTCGTGGCGCAGTTCTGCCAGTTCGCGGGCGCGGCGCTCGTCAGTTACTGCGATGACGTCGTCACCGGCATTGGGGGTGCCGGACAGACCCAGCACCTGCACCGGCAGCGAGGGGCCGGCCGTCTTCACCGCCTTGCCGTTCTCATCGAACATGGCACGCACCCGGCCGTATTGCTTGCCGCTGACGAGGATATCGCCGCGCTTGAGGGTGCCGGACTGTACCAGCACCGTGGCCATGGGGCCGCGGCCCTTGTCCAGGCTGGATTCGATGATGATGCCCTTGCACAGGCCCTGCTCGGTGGAGGTCAGCTCCAGCACCTCGGCCTGCAGGGAGATGGAGTCGAGCAGGTCGTCGATGCCATCGCCGGTCTTGGCGGAAACCTGGACAAACATGGTGTCGCCACCCCAGGCCTCGGGTACCACCTGCTCGGCGACCAGTTCCTGCATCACCTTGTCGGGGTTGGCATCGGGCTTATCGATCTTGTTCACCGCGACAATGATCGGCACCTTGGCGGCGCGGGCGTGCTGGATGGCCTCTTTGGTCTGCGGCATGACGCCGTCATCCGCCGCCACCACCAGGATGACGATGTCGGTGACCTTGGCACCGCGCGCGCGCATCGCCGAGAAGGCAGCGTGGCCGGGGGTGTCGAGGAAGGTGATCATGCCGCGATCTGTGTCTACATGGTAGGCACCGATGTGCTGGGTGATGCCGCCGGCCTCGCCGTGGGCCACCCGGGTTGCGCGGATGTGATCGAGCAGCGACGTCTTGCCGTGATCGACGTGACCCATGATGGTGACCACCGGCGCGCGGGGCTTCTCGTCCACCTGCTGCTGCAGCAGTTCGATTTCGGCGAGCAGTTCGGTCTCGATGTCCTCGTCCTTCTGCACCACCGGGGTGTGGCCCATCTCTTCCACCACCAGACTGGCGATGTCGCGGTCGATGGTCTGGTTGATGGTGGCCATCACGCCCATGCGCATCAGTTGTTTGATCAGCTCGCCGCTCTTCACCGACATGCGGTTGGCCAGCTCGCCCACGGCGATGACCTCAGGCAGAGGCACTTCCCGCACCACCGGCGCGGTGGGCTTGGTGAAGCCGTGACGGGACTGCTCGACCTTGCGGCCACGCTCGGGTTTTTGCCGATTGCCGCTGCGCGGGGCCGGATTCTTGCGCGACAGGCGGGTGGGCTCGACGGCCTTGACCACCACCACTTCTTCGACGACCTCTTCCACCGGCGCCAGCTCTTCCTCGAACTCTTCGAGGACATCGCTGAACTTTTTCTGGCCCTTCTTGACCTTCTTGCCCTTTTTCTTTTCGCCCTGCTCGAGCACGGCCTCTTCACGCCTTGTGGCTTCACGCTCCTTACGCGCCTCTTGCGCTGCCAGGCGCTCTTCCTCTTCGATGCGCTTGCGATCTTCGTCGCTGCGGGTGGCGTCGGCCTCCTGCAGGCGGGCGGTTTCCTTCTCCTGCTTCAGGCGCTCGAGCTCGGCTTCCTTGGCGCGGCGCTGCTCATCCGCCTCACGGCGGGCGCGCTCCTGCTCCTCTTGCTGTCGACGCAGTTCCGCCTGCTCGGCGAGGGCGCGCTTGGCCTCCTCGACTTCACGGCTGCGACTTTCCTGATCATCGGCCAGTTCTTCACGCTTGACGTAGGTTTTTTTGCGCCGCACTTCGACGCTGACGGTCTTGCTCGGCGCGGCATTGCGGGTGGCGGCACCACGCAGGGTGGCACGACCGGCTCCGGGCTGCCTCAGCTCACTCACCTCGCGGCGCTTGAGGGTGATTTTTTTCGGCGCATTGGCATCACCACCCTCGGCCTTGCCGTGGGTGGAACGCAGATGATTCAGCAGTTGCAGTTTTTCGACTTCGCTGATGGCATCCCCTTCGCTGCTTTTATGCACGCCAGCATCGGCCAGTTGCGACAACAGGCGATCAACCGGGATATGGACGTCTTCAGCGAGCTGTTTGACCGTCACTTCGCTCATTACTACTGCCTCCGAAATTTCTTCTTATTGCAATCTCTGTCAGAGACTGACTCATTCGAACCAGGGCGCACGAGCAGTCATGATCAACTTGCCCGCGGTCTCCTCGTCCATATCGTCCAGCACCATGAGGTCGTCAATGGACTGTTCTGCCAGGTCCTCCATGCTGCTGATGCCCATGGCGGCCAGCTTGAAGGCAAGATCAGGCCCCACCCCTTCCATGTTGATCAGATCTTCTGCGGGCTCGGCCAGGCTTTCCTCCTTGGCGATGGCCTGGGTGAGGAGAATATCCTTGGCCCGGTCGCGCAGCAGGTTGACCAGTTCTTCATCGAACTCTTCGATCTGGAGGAATTCGCCGATGGGTACATAGGCCACTTCATCGATGCTGGAAAAGCCTTCTTCCACCAGAATCTGGGCAATATCCTCGTCCACGTCCAGCTTGTCCATGAAGTTCTGCACCAGGCTGGCAGCTTCTTGCTGGCTCTTTTCCGTGGCCTGGGATTCGTTCATCACGTTCAGTTCCCAGCCGCTGAGCTGGCTGGCCAAACGCACGTTCTGGCCACCCTTGCCGATAGCCTGGGAGAGATTCTCTTCCTTCACCGCCACGTCCATCATGTGCGCCTCTTCATCGACGATGATGGAGACCACATCCGCCGGTGACATGGCGTTGATGACGAACTGGGCGGCGTTTTCGTTCCACAGGATGATGTCGACGCGCTCGCCGTTGAGCTCGTTGGACACCGCCTGCACCCGCGAGCCGCGCATACCGACGCAGGCGCCAACCGGGTCCAGCCGCGAATCGTTGGTCTTGACCGCGATCTTGGCGCGGGAGCCGGGGTCGCGGGCAGCAGCGACGATCTCAATCAGCCCTTCGCCCACCTCGGGCACTTCCAGGCGGAAGAGTTCGATGATCAACTCGGGCATGGTGCGGCTGACGAATAGCTGCGGCCCCCGCGGCTCGGAACGGACTTCGTAGAGGTAGCCGCGCAGACGATCGCCAACCCGCACGGCTTCGCGGTTGATCAGGTGTTCACGGCCGATGAAGGCCTCGGCGTTGTTGCCCAGGTCGAGGAAGATATTGCCCTTGTCGATGCGCTTGACCACGCCGGTGATGAGTTCACCTTCGCGCCCCTGATAGGCCTCGACCACCTTGGCCCGCTCAGCCTCGCGCACCTTCTGCACTATGACCTGCTTGGCGGCCTGAGCGGCGATGCGGCCAAATTCGACCGATTCGATGGCTTCTTCGATGCAGTCGCCCGGTTGCAGTGCAGGATTCTGGGTGCGGGCATCGGTCAGGCTGATGTGCCGCTCGGGATTGAAGACGAAATCTTCGTCCTCCGCCTCAACCGCGGCATCCTCCACCACGAGCCAGCGCCGAAAGGTGCTGTAGTCGCCACTGTGACGATCGATACTGACCCGTACGTCCGTATCCAGGGTGGATTTCTTTCGCGTTGCGGTGGCCAGGGCCTCCTCAATCGCCTGAAAGATCACTTCTTTGCTGACACCCTTCTCGTTGGAGACGGCCTCTACAACCAACAAAATTTCTTTGCTCATCGTTCAGTCTCACTAAAATCCGGCACCAGACGGACATTGCTGACAATATCCATGGGCACCTCAAACTCTTCACCATCGGCAGTAATGGTCAAACGCTCCCCGTCACAGCCACCCAATTCACCGATCAACTTGCGCCGACCCATCCATTTGCCCTGAAACTTCGCCACCACCTGACGCCCCCTGAAGCGCTGAAAATGCTCCAGGCTGAACAACGGCCGGTCCAGCCCCGGCGATGAAATCTCCAGCCGGTAGTTCTCGTGGATGGGGTCTTCAACATCGAGCACGCCACTGACCTGATGGCTGACCGCGGTGCAATCATCCAGGGTGATGCCATGCTCGGTATCAATGTAGATGCGAAGCAGGCCGTTGCCCTTGAGCCCGCTGAGATATTCCAGCCCAACCCATTCGTAACCCATGGCCTCAACCACAGGTTGCAGCAGCTTGGTCAAAGTATCGTCGGCCCTTGGCATATCCCAGTCGGTATCAGGTTCGCGCCGCTGACAGCAGCATCAACAAAAAATGGGCCATAGGCCCATTCTTGAAAGTCCTTCCGCAACCTGCCGGCCACGCTGGACATTAAAAAACCCCGTACGCCGGGGTTCTCTGAAATGGTAGCGGGGGCCAGATTCGAACTGACGACCTTCGGGTTATGAGCCCGACGAGCTACCAGGCTGCTCCACCCCGCAATCGAGAACGCAATAGTACCCCGCTTCCCAGAACTGCGCAAGGCTTTATGTGCTTTTGTCGGATTCCGCCGCCTCACCGCCGCCACGGCGCATGACCTTGCCCTCGGCAGCCCGCTTCTTGCGCATCTCCTTGGGGTCGGCAATCAGGGGCCGGTAGATCTCCACCCGATCGCCCTCCTGGAGCAAGTCCGTGCGCTTGGCCAGCTTGCCGAACAGCCCCACATCCGCCGTCGCCCAGTCGATCTGCGGAAAGCGCTGGAGGATGCCACTCTTCTCCACCGCCGCCTCCAGGGTCAGACCAGGCTCGGCTTGCACTTCCAGAATCAACTGCTCATCCGCCAGGGCATAGGCCACTTCAACGCGCATTTTCTCATCCGCCATAGACCTGCTCCGCCCGCTTGCAAAATGCATCCACCAAAGACACCGCAATCTGGTTGAACACCTTGCCAAAGGCCTTGTCGAGCAAGGCCCCGGAAAACTCAAACTCCAACACCAACTCCACCTTGCAGGCATTTTCCTGCAGCGGGGTGAACAACCAATAGCCTTCGAGTCGACGAAAAGGCCCTTTCTCCAGACGTATGCCCATGCGCGTGGGCGGTTCCAGATCGTTGCAGGTGGCGAATCGCTGCCTGATACCGGCACGGCTGACCTCGATCTCGCCACACAGACGCTGCTCATCGCGCGACAGCAATCGGCTATCGCTACACCAAGGCAGAAAATTCTTGTAGCCCGCCACATCGGCAACCAACTCATACATCTGCACCGCAGAATGCATGACCAGCGCGCTCTTTTCCACTCGGCTCACAGCAATCCCAACCCATTCAGGAACACGAACACCAAACCCAAGGGCGTCACATAGCGGGTCAGAAAATACCAGCCACGAAACGCCAAGCCCTCACCCATCGCCAACTCCTCGGTCACCGCCTTGCGCTGCATCGCCCAGGTGGCGAACAGGGCAATCGCCAAGCCGCCCAGCGGCAGCATGAAATTGGTGGTCAGCAAATCCAGCACGTCGAACAGGCCGTTTTCCTTCTGTACCCCGAGGAAACTAAAGCCAAAGGCCCAGTCGCTAAAGGACATCACCGTAATCAAACCCAGTGCCCAGGTCACCAGCGCCACCAGCACCGTCGCCTTGATCCGCGACATATCCCGATTCTCCACCAACCAGGCTACCGCCGGCTCAACCAGGGAAATCGCCGAAGACCAGGCGGCAAACACCAGCAAGACAAAGAACAGGCTGCCAAAAAAGATCCCCATGGGCATCTGGCCGAAGGCGATGGGCAGGGTCTTGAAGATCAGCCCCGGCCCGGCAGCTGGTTCCAGGCCGTTGGCAAAGACAATGGGAAAGATCACCATGCCGGCGAGCAGGGCCACCAGGGTATCCAGGCCGGCGATAATTAGCGAGGTCTTACCGATGGAGGCATCCTGAGCCAGGTAAGAGCCGTACATCATGATCGCCCCCATCCCCAAGCTCAGGGTGAAGAAGGCGTGGCCCATGGCCGTCAGCAGGGCTGATGTGCTGAGCTTGCTGAAATCCGGCTTGAAGAGAAATTCCAGCCCCTCGACAAAGGCGCCATTACTGATGGAATAGCCCAGCAACACCAGCAACAGGGCAAAGAGCCCCGGCATCAACCAGCGCACCGCCCGCTCCAAACCCGACTGCACCCCGCGCGCAATCACCAGGGCAGTCAAAACCATGAACAGGCTATGCCAAGCGAGCAACTGCCAGGGGTCCGAGACGAAACTACCGAATAGACTGCCGGCGGTCTCTGCATCCACCCCAATCAAGGCACCCGAGGCCGTCTTGAACACATAGGCGATAGCCCAACCGGCGATCACACTGTAATAGGACAGAATCAAGAACCCCGCCAGCACCCCGCTCCAGCCGATCAGGGACCAAAACCGGGACCTGCCTGCTTCTTCTGCCAGGGTGCCCATGGTGTTGATCGGATTCTGCCGACCCCGCCGACCGAGCATGATCTCGGCCATCATCACCGGCAGGCCAATCGCCACCACGCAGGCCAGATACACCAAAACGAACGCACCGCCACCATACTCACCGGTTATATAAGGAAATTTCCAAATATTCCCCAGTCCCACAGCTGAACCGGTAGCCGCCAGAATAAAGGCCAATCGGGACGACCATTGACCGTGAATAGATACCCGTTGCTGCATCGCCACCCCCCTGCCCCGCATTGCTCTCACCCCATTTGAGCCGCATTGTGCGCAATTCAGCGCCATCCCTCAAGCCAGCATCCGCCGGGCAGAAATCAGCGACAACGCAATTAGCTTCTTGCAGGAGGGGCAAAACCATTAGAATGCGCCCCATGGCAAACAACGCAAAAAAATCCAAGACCGCGGGAACCGGCGCGATCAGGCAAGAAAAAACCCCACCCGAGAACGGGTGGGGTGTTG
>JADGBD010000052.1 GCA_015231665.1 Gammaproteobacteria bacterium | reverse complement strand
TTCAGGGTCATGCCATCGGGGCCGGTGACGTAGAAGATATCCTCGGCCACCTCGCCGATGGTGGAGATGCGTGCGCCGTGCAGGCGGATGCCGCAGTCGGACAGGCCCAGGCCGATGCGGGCGAGCAGCCCCGGGCGGTCGCCGGTGGTGACCTGGAGCAGGCTGTGGCGCAGGCCGGCCTCGTTGAGGCAGCGGATCTCGGTGCCGGTGTCGAAGTGCTTGAGCCGGCGGGCCATGCGCCGGGACATCTTCAGGTCAACGGTCTCGGTGGACAGCAGTACCTGGCGCAGGTTGTCGGCAATTTCCTGCTTGCGCCGCGGTTCGCTGACCGGGCTGGCGTCTTCTTCGAGGATCTTGTAGTTGTTGAGGGTGTAGCCGTCGCGGGTGGTCTGGATGCGGGCATCGAGGATGTTCAGGCCGAGGCGATCGAGCAGGCCGGTGGTGAGGGCGAATAGCTGCTTGCGGTCGTGGGTGTAGATGAGCACCTCGGTAGCGCCGCGCTCGGCGTCATCGCGGATCTGGATCAGCGGCAGGGCATGGAGATCGGCGGCAAGCACGGCGGCGGTCTGGCGGGCGATCTCGTCGGGCTGGTTGTGGAGGAAAAAGTGATTGCCGAATTCGTTCCACAGGGCCTCGACAGGTGCGCGCTCCAGGCCGCTTTGTTGCAGTAGTGCCAGGGCTTGGGCGCATTTCTCCAGGATTAGGTCTTCCTGGTCGCGGGGATTGTCCAGGCCGCGCTGCAGGGCCTGGCTGGCGGCGTGGTGCAGTTCGCTCAGCAGGCTCTCCTTCCAGGCGCTCCAGCGGGCGGGGTTGGTGGCCTGGCCATCGGCCAGGGTGAGCAGGAACAGGTGGTTGAGGCGGTTGTGGTTGCCGACGATGGCGGCAAACTCGCCGATGACATCGGGGTCGCTGATGTCCTTGCGCTGGGCGGTGATGGACATCAGCAGGTGCTGGCGCACCAGCCAGGCGACCAGTTCGGCGTCGTGCTCGCTGAGCAGGTGCAGCCGGCAAAAGGCGCGCGCCTCCTGCTCGCCCAGCTCGGAATGGTCGCCGCCGCGACCCTTGGCGATGTCGTGGAACAGGGCGGCCAGATAGAGCAGCTCCGGCTTGGCGATACGCTGGGGTATCTCCTTGCCGACGCGAAAGGGGCTGTTGCTGGTCTGGCCCATCAGCCGGCTGATGTTGCGCATGACAAACAGGCTGTGCTCGTCCACCGTATAGACATGGTAGAGGTCGTACTGCATGCGCCCGACGATGTTGGCGAAGGCCGGCAGATAGGCGGCGAGGATGCCGTAGCGGTTCATCCGTCGCAGCTCGGTGACGCAGCCGCTGGGCTGACGCAGCAGTTCCATGAACAGGGCGCGATTGCGCAGGTCGTTGCGGAAGCTGTCGTCGATCAGATGGCGGTGGTTGCGGATCAGGCGGATGGTGTTGGCCCGCACCCCCTGCAGCTGGGGGTTCTGCGACAGCAGCAGAAACAGCTCCAGCAGGGCATAGGGTTCGCGCTTGAACACCCGCTCATCGATGACTTCCAGATAGCCGTTGCAGGACTGGAAGCGGCGGTTGATGGGCTGGGGAATGCAGGCCTGGCCGTGCAGGACTATGGCCTCCTGGAACAGCTGCAGGAGCATGTCGTTGAGGCGGTTGAGCTCCATGATGGTGCGGTAGTAGCGCTGCATGAACTGCTCCACCGCCAGGTTGTTGTCCGCATCCACATAGCCGAACTGGGCGGCCAGGGTGCGCTGGTAGTCGAACAGCAGGCGGTCCTCGCGCCGGCCGGTGAGCAGGTGCAGGGCGAAGCGGATGCGCCAGAGCAGGCGCTGGCCGTCCATCAGGGTGCCGTATTCCTCCTCGCTGAGAAAGCCCTGGCGGACCAGATCGAACATGGTCTCGGCGCCGTAGTGGCGCTTGGCCACCCAGCCGATGACCTGAATATCGCGCAGGCCGCCGGGCCCTTCCTTGATGTTGGGTTCGAGGTTGTAGGAGCTGCCGCCAAACTTGCGGTGGCGCTGCTGCTGTTCCTCCAGCTTGGCGGCAAAGAAGGCCTCGCTCGACCAGATACGCTCCGGCTCGATGCGCCGGCGCATCTGCTCGAACAGATCGCGCTGGCCGGTGAGGTAGCGGGATTCCATCAGGTTGGTGATGACGGTGACATCCCCCAGCGCCTCCTCGACACACTGGTCCAGGCTGCGCACGCTGTGGCCCACTTCCAGGCCGATGTCCCAGAAGAAGGTCAGCAGCCGGCTCAGGGCCTCGGCGCTGGCTTCGTCCTCCTGCTCCAGCAGGATCAGCAGGTCGATGTCGGAATGGGGATGGAGCTCGCCGCGGCCGTAGCCGCCCACCGCCGCCAGGCAGGCGGGGGTGTCGCTGTCGATATGCTGCTGCCAGGCGGCGGTGAGGACCTCGTCGATCAGGCGGCTGCGTGCACCGACCAGTTGCTCGATGCTCTCGCCCCGCAGGAACCGCTCGCCCAGGCGCTGGGAGCCCTTCTGCAGGGTCTCGCGATAGGCTTGCAGGCTGGGGGTGCGCTGTTGCAGACGCTCGGCGATGAAATCGAGCAAGCTGTTGCTGAGGGTGACGTCAGAGAGGGCCATCAGGTTGTTCATCCCGGCGCAGGGTAAGGATCTCATAGCCCTGCTCGGTCACCAGGATGCTGTGCTCGTATTGGGCGGAGAGGCGGCCGTCCTTGGTGATTACAGTCCAGCCGTCCTTGAGCAGTTTCACATGCCGCTTGCCCAGGTTGACCATGGGCTCGATGGTGAAACACATGCCAGCCTCCAGCACCAGGCCATCGCCGGGTTTGCCGTAATGTACCACCTGCGGCTCCTCGTGGAAGTCCCGGCCGATGCCGTGGCCGCAGTATTCGCGCACCACGCTGCAGTGATTGCTCTCGACAAAATGCTGAATGCTGTGGCCGATGTCGCCCAGGGTGGCGCCGGGGCGCACCTTGCGGATGCCTTGCCAGAGGGCTTGATAGGTCAGCTGGCAGAGGCGGGTGGCGTGGGGCTGGACATCGCCGACGAAAAACATCTGGCTGGTGTCGCCGTGGTAACCGTCCTTGATCACGGTGATATCGATATTGATGATGTCGCCGCTCTTGAGTCTTTTGTTCGCCGGGATGCCGTGGCAGACCTGCTGATTGACCGAGGTGCAGATGGACTTGGGAAAGCCACGGTAATTCAGCGGCGCCGGGATCGCCTGCTGGGTGTTGACAATGTAATCATGGCAGAGGGCGTCCAGTTCATCGGTGGTGACCCCGGGCTGCACATGGGGGCCAATCATCTCGAGAACCTCGGCGGCCAGGCGGCCAGCAACGCGCATCTTGTCGATTTCCGCAGGGGTTTTGATGATGGCAGGCATGAGGGCTAAATTCAGGGACAGATTTGTGGTGGGCAGGGGTCTATGGTATAAAACGCGCCGCCTGCGGGCAAACACCTAAATCGAAGGGCCTTTGTCGAAACGCCAATCCCTTCCAATTTGAATCCACACACGCGTCGTCACACACCGTTGGGTGCCTGGTCTCAGATCGGGTTACGGTGCGGGATGCGTGGAGGTTTAACCCATACTTTCGGAGTATACCCATGAGCAATATTTCCATGCGCCAAATGCTTGAGGCTGGCGTGCATTTCGGTCACCAGACACGTTACTGGAACCCCAAGATGGCCCCTTACATCTTTGGTGATCGCAACAAAATCCATATCGTCAACCTGGAAAAGACCCTGCCGCTGTTCAACGATGCGATGAACTTCATTGGCAAGCTGGCTTCCAACGGCGGCAAGGTGCTGTTTGTCGGCACCAAGCGTTCTGCTCGCGACACCGTGCGCGAAGAGGCCGAGCGCTGCAACATGCCCTATGTCAACTACCGTTGGCTGGGCGGCATGATGACCAACTTCAAGACCATCAAGCAGTCGATCAAGCGCCTGAAGGAACTGGAAGCCATGGTCGAAGACGGCTCCATCGAGAAGAAATTCAACAAGAAAGAGGCCCTGGGCCTGCGTCGTGAGATGGAAAAGCTCAACCGCAGCCTCGGCGGCATCAAGAACATGAACGGCATCCCCGATGCCATGTTCATCGTTGATGTGGGTCACGAGAAGATCGCCATCCGCGAAGCCAAGAGCCTGGGTATCCCGGTGATCGGCGTGGTGGATACCAACAACTCCCCCGATGGCATCGACTACGTGATCCCTGGCAACGACGACGCTATCCGCGCCGTGCAGCTCTACACTCAGGGTGCCGCCGCTGCGGTCCTTGAAGGCAAGACTGTGGCTGCCCACAGCGCCAGCAGAGACGACTTCGTCGAAGTCGGCGAGTAAATCTCGTCCAGATCGTCCGGCTGCAAGCGTCGGGCGATCACCTATATCTTAGAGGCCGCCCAAGTTGGTGCGGCCTTTGTTCAAGTTAAATCGCAAAATTTAGAGGTGTGATCCATGGCAATTACCGCCGCACTGGTCAAGGAACTCCGCGAGCGCACCGGCTCCGGCATGATGGAATGCAAGAAGGCATTGGTGGAAACCGATGGCGATATCGAACTGGCGATTGAAAACATGCGCAAGTCGGGTCAGACCAAGGCCGCGAAAAAGGCCGGTCGTGTCGCTGCCGAAGGGGTCATAGTGATCAAGCTGAGCGCCGACAACAAGCAGGGTTGCATGGTCGAGGTCAACTGCGAGACCGACTTTGTCGCCAAGGACGAAAACTTCGCCTCCTTCGCTGACGCCGTTGCCGAGCAGCTAATGAATTCCGATGCCGCCGATGTCGAGGCGCTGATGCAGCAGCCCCTGCGTGCTGGCGAAGCCGGCAGTGTCGAAGAAGCCCGCCAGGCCCTGATCAACAAGATCGGTGAGAACATCAGCGTGCGCCGTTTTGTTCGCTTCAATACCAGCGGTGAGCTGGCCAGCTACAAGCACGGCGTGCGTATCGGCGTCATGGTCGAGGCTGAGGGCGGCAAGGTCGATTTGGTGCGGGATGTCGCCATGCACATCGCTGCCACCAATCCGGTCTGCATCAGCGAAGAGCAGGTGCCGGCGGAGCTGCTGCAGAAGGAGCGCGAGATCATCGAGGCCCAGTCTGCCGACAGCGGCAAGCCCGCCGACATCATCGAAAAGATGGTCAATGGCCGTATCTCCAAGTACCTCAAGGAAGTCACCCTGCTCGGTCAGCCCTTCGTCAAGGACCCCGAGGTCATGGTCGGCAAGCTGCTGGCCAAGGAAGGGGTCAAGATCCTCAGCTTCACCCGTTTTGAAGTGGGCGAGGGCATCGAGAAGAAGCAGGAAAACTTCGCCGAAGAAGTCATGGCCCAGGCCAGACTTTAGAGGTTGCCAGCTTTTTGCCCCTAACCAATTGGACGCAGAGGACGCAAAGTAGCGCAAAGGACGCAGAGAAGAATGAGGTACTAAAGGCCCTCGCCCTTTTGGGGAGAGGGGTGGCAGTTTCACCTCAGGGTTGATAGGCAAAGTCTGGAGTCAACAAGGACGGTAGAGGCGCGCGGAGATCGCGGAGTTTGTAAAGGTTTAGTGTCGGCACTGTCAGAGCTAATCAGCAAACTCTGCGTCCTGAAATTTGTTAGTCAAGGAACACTTAATGAGCGCGATTGAATACCAACGCATCCTGCTGAAACTCAGTGGCGAGGCCCTGATGGGCAGCGGCGACTTTGGTATTGAACCCGCCATTCTCCACAGCCTGGCGGTGGATATCGGCGAGCTGGTGGCCGCTGGGGTGCAGGTCGGGCTGGTGATCGGCGGCGGCAATATCTTTCGCGGTGCAGGCCTGGCCGAGGGCGGTCTGGATCGGGTGCGGGGCGATCAGATGGGCATGCTCGCCACGGTGATGAACGCCCTGGCCATGCAGGATGCCCTGGAGAAGGCTGGCATTCCTGCCACCACCCTCTCGGCTATCCCCATGGATAGCGTTTGTGACAGCTACAGCAAGCGGCGCGCCCTGCAGTTGCTCGAAGCCGGACATGTGGCCCTGTTTGCCGCCGGCACCGGCAATCCCTTCTTCACCACCGACTCGGCCGCCAGCCTGCGTGCCATCGAAATCCAGGCCCAGCTGCTGATCAAGGCCACCAAGGTCAACGGCATCTATTCTGCTGATCCGATGAAGGTGGCCGATGCCCGGTTTTACCCCAGCCTGGGGTATGATCAGGTGCTGGCGGAGAAGCTGGCGGTGATGGATACCGCTGCCATTGTCCTCTGCCGTGACAACAACCTGCCCTTGCGGGTAATGAACATTCAGGAGCCCAAGGCGATCCTGCGCGCGGTGCAGGGTGAGGCGGTGGGCTCATTGGTGCATTCCGGAGCATGAGATGATCAACGATATCAAGAAAGATGTAAGTGAGCGCATGGCCAAGAGCGTCGAGGCGCTCAGGGTGGAACTGACCAAGGTGCGCACCGGCCGCGCCCATCCCAGCCTGCTGGATCACATCAAGGTGTCCTACTACGGCACCCCGACCCCGCTCAATCAAGTGGCCAATGTCAGCGTTGACGATGCCCGCACCCTGTCGATCCAGCCCTGGGAGCAGAGCATGGTCAAAGCGGTGGAAAAGGCGATCATGGAATCCGACCTGGGGCTCAACCCCAACACCGCCGGCACCGTGATCCGCGTCCCCATGCCGCCGCTGACGGAAGAACGCCGCCGCGACCTGGTCAAGGTGGTGCGCGCCGAGGCCGAGCACGCCAGGGTGGCGGTGCGCAACATTCGCCGTGACGGCAACAATGACCTGAAAAACGCGGTCAAGGAAAAGCTCATCTCCGAAGACGATGACCGCCGCGGCCAGGATCTGATCCAAAAACTCACCGACCAGTACGTCAAGGAAATCGACGAGGTGCTGGCGAAGAAGGAAGAGGACCTGATGGCGGTTTAAAGCGGGTTTAAGGCCCTAAATCGCAGATTTCACAGATGCATGTATCGGGCTCGTCCTTCCCGTTTTTTTACCCAGCTCATTTATTTACTCTGCGATCTCAGCGCTCCTTTGCGTTCTCTGCGTCCTTATTCCGATTCCGGCTGCGCCAGGTTAGGTTGACATGCCCATGATCTCCGCCGCCTTGCCCCGTCACATCGCCATGGTCATGGATGGCAACGGCCGCTGGGCCAAGGCTCGGGGCCAGGCGCGCCACAAGGGCCATCGCGCCGGCTATGAGAACCTGCGCCAGATCGTCGGTCACTGTGCCCGCCGTGGTATTCAGGTGCTGACGGTATTCGCCTTCAGCAGCGAGAACTGGAACCGCCCCAAGACCGAGGTCAATCTGTTGCTGCAACTGCTCACCGAGGCCCTCCACCGTGAAGCGCCGCAGCTGCGCGATAACAACGTGCGCCTGCGCCTGATCGGCGAGCGCGGCGCCTTCCCCGAGCGCCTGCAGCGGCAGATGGCCGAGGCCGAGGCGATCACCGCCGCCGCCAGCGGCCTGCTGCTGCAAGTGGCGGCCAACTACGGTGGTCGCTGGGACCTGCTGCAGGCCTGCCGTGCCCTTGCCGCCCAGGTGCAAGCCGGTGAGCTGGAGCCGGGGCAGATCGACGAGGCTTGTCTCAGCCAGCAGCTGAGCTTTGCCGACCAGCCCGACCCGGACCTGTTTATCCGCACCGGCGGCGAGCAGCGCATGAGCAATTTCCTCCTTTGGCAATCGGCCTATGCCGAGCTGTATTTCTCCCCCTTGCTCTGGCCGGAGTTTGGCCCTGAGGCGCTGGATCAGGCGCTGGCGGATTACGCCGGTCGCCAGCGCCGCTTCGGCAAGACCGGCGAGCAGGTGCAGGAGAGCGACCCGTGCTGAAACAACGCATCATCACCGCCCTGATCCTGGCACCAGCCGCAATCTGGCTGGTGCTGTTTGCCTCTACCCAGGTTCTAGGAGTGGCGCTAGGCCTGGTGGTCCTGCTCGGGGCGCTGGAGTGGGCGCGGCTGGCAGGTTACAGCGAACCCCTGGGGCGGGCCCTGTTTCTCATCGCCCTGACCCTGCTGATGGTCGCCGCCGAGGCCTGGCGGCGGGACCAGGGCGGGCAGTGGATTTATCTGGCCGCGAGCCTCTGGTGGCTGGGGGTGCTGGGGCTGCTGCTGCGCCGGCGCCAGGGCAACCTGGGCGAGGCACAGGGCAAATCGCCGCTGGCCTTGCTGGCGGGGGTTCTGGTGCTGCTGCCGGCCTGGTTGGCGATGGTCGAGCTGCATCAGCGCCAGCCGGCCGGTCCCGGTCTGCTGCTGTTTGTCCTGCTGATGATCTGGCTGGCGGACATCGGCGCCTACTTCGCCGGCCGACGCTTCGGCAAGACCAAGCTGGCCCCGGCGATCAGCCCGGGCAAGACCCTGGAGGGGGTTTACGGCGCCATGTTCAGCCTGCTGCTGTCGGGGCTGGCGCTCTATCTCTGGGGCGTGCTGCCGCAGCTGGGCCTGCTGCCGCTGCTGCTGCTCTGTTTGCTGGTAGGGCTGTTTTCCATTGTCGGTGACCTGTTCGAGAGCCTGCTCAAGCGTCGCCGCGGGGTCAAGGACAGCGGCAAGCTGCTGCCGGGCCACGGCGGAGTGCTGGATCGCATCGATAGCCTGACCGCGGCCCTGCCCCTGTTCCTGTTCGGTCTGAATCTGCTGGGGGCGGCATGAGCGCACAAGTCCAGGGCGTCTGTGTGCTCGGCTCCACCGGCTCCATCGGCGTCAGTACCCTGGATGTGCTGGCGCGCCATCCCCAGCGCTATCGGCTGTTTGCCCTCAGCGCCAATGCTGCGGTGGACAAGCTGGAGCAGCAGTGCCGCCAGTTTCGCCCGCGCTACGCGGTGATGGCCGATGCGGCCAGTGCCGAGCAGCTCAGCGCCCGGCTCGCCGGTGAGGGCATCGAGGTGCTGGCGGGCAATGCCGGGCTGGAGTTTATCGCTGCCCACGCCGATGCACCCATCGTCATGGCCGCGATTGTCGGCGCTGCCGGTTTGTTGCCTGCCCTGGCGGCGGTGCGCGCGGGCAAGCGCCTGCTGCTGGCCAACAAGGAGGCGCTGGTGGTGGCGGGCCAGCTGTTTATGGACGAGGCGCGCCGCCACGGCGCCGAGGTGCTGCCCATCGACAGCGAGCACAATGCGGTGTTTCAGTGCTTGCCACAGACCGCTACTGATTTGGCCGGGCAGGGGGTGGAGCGCATCCTCCTCACCGCCTCTGGTGGGCCTTTCCGCGGTTGCAGCGCCGAGCAGCTGCAGCAGGTGACGCCGGAGCAGGCCTGCGCCCATCCCAACTGGGCCATGGGCCGGAAGATATCGGTGGACTCGGCGACCCTGATGAACAAGGGCCTGGAAGTGATTGAAGCCTGCTGGCTGTTTAACGCCCGGCCGGAGCAGATTGAGGTGGTGGTGCACCCGCAGAGCGTGATCCACTCCCTGGTGCAGTACGTGGACGGCTCGGTGCTCGCCCAGCTCGGCAACCCGGACATGCGCACCCCCATAGCCCACGCGCTGGCCTGGCCCGAGCGCATCCCCTCGGGGGTGGCGCCGCTGGACCTGTTTACCGTGGCCCGGCTGGATTTCCAGCCACCGGACTTCGCCGCCTTTCCCTGCCTGCGCCTGGCCTACGCGGCCATAGAACAGGGCGGCGGCGCCCCCGCAGTGCTCAACGCCGCCAACGAGGCAGCGGTAGCCGCCTTTCTCGACCGCCGCCTCAGCTTCAGCGCCATTCCCCGCATAATCCAGCAGGTAATGGAACAAATGGGCCAGCAGGCAGCCAAAGGGCTGGATGAGTTGTTGGCACTGGATGCGGAGAGCAGACAGCGCGCTGAGAAGCTCATTTTCAGGAGATAGTTGTATAGTGTCTTAGTGGTTGAGATGCTGAGTAGCAGGCCCAATCAAGACTAAA
>JADGBD010000051.1 GCA_015231665.1 Gammaproteobacteria bacterium | reverse complement strand
GTGCTGGAAGATGAAACCCAGCAGCCTCAGGGAACCTCCAGCTAATACCGCTGTCGCAGTTTTAGCACCCACCTGTGCCAAACCACCCTGATACCGGCGTTTCATGCTCATCGAGAATCTGTTCGTCCAAATTGGTGCCATTCTCGGACTGTCCGTGGTGGGCGGTGCCTTGGCGCTCTGGTTGCGCCAGCCGCTGATCGTCGCCTTCATCGCCGTGGGCATAGCCCTGGGGCCTTCCGCGCTGAACGTCGTCAACCAGAGTCATGAGATCGAACTCTTCGCCAGTCTGGGCATAGCCCTGCTGCTGTTTGTCGTCGGCCTCAAGCTGGACCTGCACATCATCCGCACCGTTGGCCCTGTGGCCCTGGCCTCTGGCTTGGGGCAGGTGCTGTTTACCTCGGTGATTGGCTATGTCATTGGCCTGCTGCTGGGCCTCTCGCCGGTGGCGGCGCTGTATGTGGCGGTGGCCCTGACCTTCTCCAGCACCATCATCATTGTCAAGCTGCTGTCCGACAAGCGCGAGGTGGATTCCCTCCACGGCCGTATCGCCGTAGGTTTTCTCATCGTTCAGGATATTGTTGTGGTGCTGGTGATGATCGGCCTGACCGCCTTCGGCCAGGGCGGCAGCGAAGAGCTCAGCCTCGGCTGGGAAGCCCTGAAGATACTCCTCAAGGGTGGCCTGATGCTGCTCGCCGTGGCCCTGTTGATGCGCTATCTGCTGCCCTGGCTGCTGCGCCGGCTGGCCCATTCCGCGGAGCTGTTGATGCTGTTTGCCATCGCCTGGGCGGTGCTCGGTGCCATCGCCGGCGATCTGCTCGGCTTCAGCAAGGAGGTGGGCGCCTTTCTCGCTGGCGTTTCCATTGCCTCCACGGTCTATCGCGAGCAGGTGGCGGCGCGGCTGGTGAGCCTGCGTGACTTCCTCCTGCTGTTCTTCTTCATCGAGCTGGGGGCGAGCCTGGACCTCAGCGCCATGGGTGACCAACTGGGCGCAGCGGCAGCCTTCTCCCTGTTCGTGCTGATCGGCAATCCGCTGATCGTGATGGCGATCATGGGCTATATGGGCTATCGCAAGCGCACCGGCTTTCTCGCCGGCCTGACCGTGGCGCAGATCAGTGAGTTCTCCCTCATCCTTGCCGCCCTGGGCCTGAGCCTGGGCCATCTGGATCAGGCCACCGTCGGCCTGATCACCCTGGTGGGCCTGATCACCATCAGCGTCTCGACCTACATGATTCTCTACAGCCATCCCCTGTACGAGCGCCTGGCCCCCTATTTGAGCGGCTTCGAACGCAAGGTGGCCCATCGCGAGCAGGATGATGGCCTCCAGGATGAGGGCCAGGCCGATATCTTGCTCATCGGCCTGGGGCGCTTCGGGGCAGCCATGGCGCAGAGCCTGCGCGCCCGCGGCTGCCACCTGCTGGCGGTGGATTTCAACCCGGATGCGGTGCAGCGACATCTGCGCGACGGCTACGCGGTGCACTACGGCGATGCCGAAGACCCGGAACTGATCGCCAGCCTGCCGCTGCAGCAGTCGAAGTGGGTGGTCAGCACCCTGCGCGATCGCAGCCTTAACAGCATGCTGCTGCATGCGCTGCAGCAACAGGGCTACAAGGGCCGGGTTGCCCTGTCCACCACCAGCCGCCTGGAGGCCGAGCATCTGCGCCAGGCGGGGGCCGATCTGGTCCTGGTACCCTATGCCGATGCCGCCCGGGAAGCGGCCGATAGGCTGTTCGAGTCCCTCAATGCCAGCCCCGCAGGACAACTCAGATGAAACGCTTCAGCAAGATACTCTATATCCATAACGACAGCAGCAAGCCCAGTACCACTCTGGCTCGGCTGGCCAGCCTGGCGGCCAACAATCAGGCCGAGATCTGCATTGCCACCACCCTGCCGGACTTGCGCGGTGGCTTTGGCTTGCCCCCGGGCGGCCCCACCAGCGCCGCCCTGCAATCCCGCGCGATTGCCGATGCCAAGCGCGACCTGCAGCAGATGCTGAGCCAAACGCCCCTCAGCAACCCCCCTCGCAGCCCGGCGCCGGAACTGCGGGTACTGGTGGGTGATGCCTACATCCAGATCATCCGCACGGTGCTGCGCGATGGCTTTGACCTGGTCATCAAACCGGCGGAAAACCCCAGTTGGATCAGCCGGCTGTTCGGCACCACAGACATGCAGTTGCTGCGCGAATGCCCCTGCCCGGTGTGGCTGATGCGCGAACCGCAACGGGATAACTACCGCTGCATCGGCGCTGCTATCGATTTCGACCCGCAAAAGCCGGAAACGGCCTGGCAGGGCATTAACCAGAAAATCCTCGAGCTGGCCAGCTCCCTAGCCCTGTCCGACTTTGCCAGCCTGCATCTGCTGCATGCCTGGGAGGCGCCGGGCGAGATCATCATGCGCAGCCATGGCCATTTGGACGAATCAGCAATAACCCTCTATGTGGAGCAGGAGCGCCGACGCCAGCAGGACATCATGGAGCGCGTGCTGCAATGGCTGAAACAGCATCTGGGTGAGCAAACCTACGCCTACCTCAAACCCCAGGTGCATCTGCTGCAAGGCGACCCCAGCAGACTCATCAGCGCCCAGGCCAAGCGCCTGGATACCGATCTGGTGGTAATGGGCAGCCTGGCACGCACCGGAATCTCCGGCCTGTTCATCGGCAACACCGCCGAGACCATTCTTGAGCAGATGCAGTGCGGCGTGCTGGCGGTGAAGCCAGAGGGCTTTGTCACCCCGGTGACCTTGGAGCACTGAATCGCTGGATACTGTGAAATTCGCGCAGCGCTCCTCTGCCCCAACAGCTCGGGATTCAATCCCCGCCACTCTCCCATTTTCCCAGGGCAGGCAAGGCGGGAATGAGGTAGTAATCTCGTCAACTCAGCGAGAAAGCGCTGGCTGAGCGGAGTCGAAGCCAGCCGCAGCTCGCTTCGACTTCGCTCAGCGAACGACCAAAGCAGCCAGTGAATGACGAGGGGGGAGTAGTTACCAGAATATTTCATTTTCAACTCTGCGACCTCTGCGCTTCTCTGCGACCTCCGCGTCCTTTTGGGTTCCAGCCATGAGCGTTAGGAAATTCCCAACCAAGCCTTGCATTGGTCCCTTGGGCTCCTTAGAATCGCCTCCATTGTTTAGTCAATTGGTGGGTTATTTGCAATTGCAGGCGCCTGCCCCCATCTTCCCAGCTCAATTTTCATCAACCAGGAGAACTACCCATGGCCCATAGCCTTCCCGCCCTGCCCTACGCCATCGACGCCCTGCAGCCGGTGATTTCCAAGGAAACCCTGGAATTCCACCACGGCAAGCACCACAACACCTATGTCACCAACCTGAACAATCTGATTCCCGGCACCGAGTTCGAGAACGCCTCCCTGGAAGACATCATCATGAAATCCCAGGGCGGCATCTTCAACAACGCCGCCCAGGTGTGGAACCACAGCTTCTACTGGAACTGCCTGCGCAGCCCCAGCGACAGCAACGCCCCCAGCGGTGACCTGGCTGCCGCCATCGACAAGACCTTTGGCTCCTTCGACGAGTTCAAGCAGAAGTTCGCCACCTCCGCCACCACCAACTTCGGCTCCGGCTGGACCTGGCTGGTGAAGAACAGCGACGGCAGCCTGGAAATCTTCAACACCTCCAACGCCGGCAGCCCCATGACCAGCGGCAAGACCGCCCTGCTGACCGTGGACGTGTGGGAACACGCCTATTACATCGACTACCGCAACGCCCGCCCCAAGTACCTGGAAGAGTTCTGGAAGATCATCAACTGGGACTTCGTCGCGAGCAATTTTGCCGGCTAAGGCCTGACCTGGCCCCAACCCCTCTCCCCAACCCCTCTCCCAAAGGGGCGAGGGGCTTTGGCCCTGCAGCTGGAGTGATATAGCGCGTAAAGAAAACTCCGCGCACTCTGCGCTTTTGCGCGTGCTCTGCGTCCCAATGCTTTCATTCCGGGCTTTCAATTTGACCTAAGCAGACAGGCTGCCGGATAATCGGCGGCCTGTTTTGCTGTTGGCTCAGCCCCTCCCCGCTCATGCAACTGCCCTATCTGTTCACCGCTGCCCTGCTGCTGTTCCTCGGGTTCTGGGGGCTGGAGCAATGGTGGCCTTCGGTGCAGGAACTGTTTCGCGGCGGTCTGCCCCTGCTAGGCCTGCTTTTTGGCCTGATGCTGCTCAGCGTCGGCCTGCGCCAGATGCCCCTGTCGGCGGAGTTTGCCCCGGCTGGCAGCAGCCCACCCCAGACCAGCCGCCTGAGCGAGTTTCTGCGCAAGGAAGACTGGTGGGCGATCTGGCTCGGTGTCGGCCTGGTGCTGCTGGGTATCAGCCATCTGCCGGAGGTGGGTCGTGCCAACGAGTCGCTGGGGCTGTTGCAGCTGCTGGCGCTCAATCCCGGCGGCCTGAAGTGGACCGAGCTGATCCAGCTGCGTGGCCATTTCATCGACAAGGGCCACCTCTACCTGCTGCAATTCCTCCTCTGGGGGCTGATTCTCGCCATCCCCTGCCGCATCATGGGCATAGCCCTCAAGCCCTTTTTGCTTTCCTTTGGCTTCATCTACGCCATCTCTCTGGTGGTGTTTTCCATCGGCGGCTGGGCGGATGCGCCCCAGTTCAATCTGGAGCCGCCGCTGGTGGCGCTGATCCTAGGTCTGATCATCGCCAATAGCATTCGTCTGCCGCGCTGGATGGATGCCGGCTTTCGCGTCGAATACTACGTCAAGACCGGTATCGTCCTGCTCGGCGCCACCTTTCCCATCAACCTGGTGCTGACCGCCGGTCCCGTCGCCATCGGTCAGGCGACAGTGGTTTCGGTGATCGGCTGTCTGACCATCTATTTCGCCGGCACCCGCTGGTTTGGCCTGGACCGGCGGCTGGCGGCGGTGCTCAGCGTCGGCGGCTCGGTCTGCGGCGTGTCGGCCTCCATGGCCATAGCCGCGGCGGTGGGGGCGAAGAAGGAGCACATCTACACCTCGGTGACCCTGGTGGTGGTCTGGGCGCTGATCATGATCCTGGTTCTGCCCTTCGCCTCCCATGCCCTGGGACTGCCCGCAGGGGTTGCGGGGGCCTGGATCGGCACCTCGGAGTTTGCCGATGCCGCCGGCTTTGCCGCCGCCAGCACCTACGGCAAGATGGTGGGCAACGAGGAATCGGCGATCAAGGCCTTCACCCTGATGAAGGTCATCGGCCGCGATCTCTGGATCGGCATCTGGGCCTTGGTCTGGGCCATAGTCGCCACCACCGTCTGGGAGAAGAAGACAGGCAGCCGTACCACCGACAAAAGCGAGATCTGGCGGCGCTTCCCCAAGTTCGTCATCGGCTTTTTCATCGCCTCCCTGGTGGCCACCCTGGTGAGCAACAGCTACAGCGCCGAAGAATTTGTCAGCGTCATCAAGCCCAACCTGCTGGAACCCCTGAGCGCCATCCGCGGCTGGGTGTTTACTTTCTGCTTTCTCTCCATCGGCCTGACCACCCGCTTCCGCGATCTCAAGGCGGTCAATGCCCAAACCATCACCCCCTTCTCCATCGGCGTGCTGGTGAACGTGGTGGCGGGCTTCATTCTCTCGGTCTATGTCTTTGGCGATTACTGGGCGAAGATCTGAGCCCCTGGCCGAGGCGACGACAGCCCCTCGCTGCGGCAACTGCGGCCATTTTGTCGGCGAGGCCCTGGCGCTGGAGCGGGAATTTGCCGGGCTCAACATCCTTTCCTCGGCACTGGGTTCGGTGCGCGCCGACAGCGGCTGGTGCCGCCTGCTCGACCGCATCCAGGTGGCACGACAGGGCTGCGAACAGCATGAATTCCCCGGCAGTTCCCCGCCAGTTCACCGGGAAATTCCAGTTAACTGACGTTATGTCCTTGACCAACGGCCTTGGTCTGGGTAGGTTGTACGGCTCGCATTTAGCCCGCAGGCCGGCTCTCGCCGGTTTTCGGGCGCATTGACCCAGGAGGTTAACGTGGAATTGAACGGTGCCGAAATCGTTGTGCAGTGCCTGCGTGACGAAGGTGTCGAGTACGTATTCGGCTATCCCGGTGGGGCCGTGTTGCACATTTATGATGCCCTGTTCCAACAGCAGGAGGTGCATCATATCCTGGTGCGCCACGAGCAAGCCGCCACCCATGCCGCCGATGGCTATGCCCGCGCCACCGGCAAGCCCGGCGTCGCTCTGGTGACCTCGGGCCCAGGTGCCACCAATGCCGTCACCGGCATTGCCACCGCCTACATGGACTCCATCCCCATGGTGGTGCTCACCGGCCAGGTGGCCACGCCCTTCATCGGCTCCGATGCCTTCCAGGAGGTGGATACCGTCGGCATCACCCGCCCCTGCGTCAAGCACAACTTCCTCATCAAGGACGTGCGGGATATTGCCGAGACCATCAAGAAGGCCTTCTACATCGCCACCAGCGGCCGTCCCGGCCCGGTGGTGGTGGATATCCCCAAGGATGTCACCGATCCGGCGATCCGCATCCCCTACGAGTACCCGAAAAAGGTTGAGATGCGTTCCTACAACCCGGTGACCAAAGGCCATTCCGGGCAGATCAAAAAGGCCATGGAGCTGATCCTCAAGGCCGAGCGCCCGGTGTTCTACACCGGCGGCGGCGTGGTTACCGGCGATGCCTCAAAGCCCCTGATCGATCTGGTGCGCGAGACCGGCTTCCCCATAACCAGCACCCTCATGGGCCTGGGCGCCTTCCCCGCCAGCGACAAGCAGTTCCTCGGCATGCTCGGCATGCACGGCACCTACGAGGCCAACATGGCGATGCACGAGACCGATGTGCTCATCGCCGTCGGTTCACGCTTCGATGACCGGGTCACCGGCAAGATCGCCCTGTTCTGCCCCAACGCCACCATCATCCATATCGACATAGACCCCTCGTCGATCTCCAAGAACGTGCGCGTGGATGTGCCCATTGTCGGCCCGGTGAAGCAGGTGCTGCGCGACATGGCCAAGCTGGCCCAGGAGCACAAGGCCGACATCAACACCACGGCGATCAAGCACTGGTGGGAGCGCATCGAGAAATGGCGCGCGGTGGACTGCCTGCGCTACGACCGCTCCGCCGAGGTGATCAAGCCCCAGTACGCCGTCGAGATGCTGCACAAGGTCACCAAGGGGGATGCCTACATCACCTCGGACGTGGGTCAGCACCAGATGTTCGCCGCCCAGTTCTATCCCTTCGAAAAGCCCCGACGCTGGATCAACTCCGGCGGCCTCGGCACCATGGGCTTTGGTCTGCCTTCAGCGATGGGGGTAAAATTCGCCTATCCCAAGGCCGATGTGGCCGTGGTCACCGGCGAAGGCAGCATCCAGATGTGCATCCAGGAGCTCGCCACCTGCAAGCAGTACGAGCTGCCGCTGAAGATTGTCCTGCTCAACAACGGCTATCTCGGCATGGTCCGTCAGTGGCAGGAGTTCTTCTACTCCGGGCGCTATTCCCATTCCTATGTCGATTCCCTGCCGGACTTCGTCAAGCTGGCGGAGAGCTTCGGCCACGTCGGTATGCATGTCACCCGTCCCGGTGATCTGGAAGCCGCCTATGAGGAAGCCTTTGCGATGAAGGATCGACTGGTGTTCATGGATATTAAGATCGATCCCGAGGAGAACGTCTATCCCATGATCGAGGCCGGCAAGGGCCACCATGAAATGTATATGTCACCGCAACTGAGTGCTGAGCGGGAGTT
Source organism: Gammaproteobacteria bacterium (assembly GCA_015231665.1). Lineage (GTDB taxonomy): Bacteria > Pseudomonadota > Gammaproteobacteria > Chromatiales > Chromatiaceae > Magnetovirga. The sequence continues at coordinate 2,212 of JADGBD010000051.1, read as the reverse complement.
GGCCTGATGCGACACATTATCTCTCTGTTGATGGAAAATGAGGCCGGTGCCCTGTCCCGGGTGGCCGGTCTGTTCTCGGCCCGCGGCTACAACATCGAATCCCTCACCGTAGCCCCCACCGAGGACCCGACCCTGTCGCGCATGACCCTGGTCACCCGCGGCAGTGATGCGGTGATCGAGCAGATCACCAAGCAGCTGAACAAGCTCATCGACGTGGTCAAGCTGGTGGACCTGTCCGAAGGCAAGCACATCGAGCGCGAGCTGATGCTGATCAAGGTGCGCGCCGAGAAGACCTACCGCGACGAGGTCAAGCGCCTGGCGGACATCTTCCGCGGCAACATCATCGACGTCACCGACACCAGCTTCATCATCGAAATGACCGGCGACTGTGACAAGCTCGACGCCTTCATCAAGGCGATCCACCCGGACATGGTGGTGGAAGTGGTTCGCTCCGGCGCCCTGGGCATAGCCCGCGGCGACAAGGGGCTGAATCTCTAGTCCCGGACTTAAATTCAGGACGCAGAGATCGCAAAGAAGCGCAGAGAGCGCAGAGCATTTAATTTTTTGTACAGCAACTTCTCAGGCCGTTAAGCCCATCAGCCCTTGGAGGAGCCTTGGGAAGGGAGAGAAGGAGCTTGGATCTATAATCTCTGCGCTTCATTGCATGCTCTATGTACTGAATTTTCGACATTTTTAGTATTTCACGGGTAAGGAACAATTTTAACTCTGCGGTCTCCGCGCTACTCTGCGGCCTCTGCGTCCTGTTACTCTCCTGTTACTCATCACGGCAACTTTTTAGGAAACCCAATGGCAATCAATATCTACTACGACAAAGACTGTGACCTCTCCCTGATCAAGAACAAAAAGGTCGCCATCATCGGCTATGGTTCCCAAGGCCATGCCCACGCCAACAACCTCAAGGACTCCGGCGTGGATGTCTGTGTCGCCCTGCGTCCCGGCTCCGCCTCCGCCGCCAAGGCCCAGGCCGCCGGTCTGACGGTCAAATCTGTGGAAGACGCGGTAGGTGAATCCGATCTGATCATGGTCCTCACGCCGGACGAGTTCCAGTCCCAGCTGTACAAGGAAAAGCTGGAGCCCAACCTCAAGCAGGGCGCCGCCCTGGCCTTTGCCCACGGCTTTGCCATCCACTACAACCAGATCGTCCCCCGCGAAGACCTGGACGTAATCATGATTGCCCCCAAGGCCCCCGGCCACACGGTGCGCTCCGAGTTTGAAAAGGGCGGCGGCATCCCCGACCTGATCGCCGTGCATCAAAACGCCAGCGGCCAGGCCAAGGATCTTGCCCTATCCTACGCCTCCGCCATCGGCGGCGGCCGCACCGGCATCATCGAAACCAGCTTCAAGGACGAGACCGAAACCGACCTGTTCGGCGAACAGGCCGTGCTCTGCGGTGGCGCGGTGGAACTGGTCAAGGCCGGCTTCGAGACCCTGGTGGACGCCGGCTACGCCCCGGAAATGGCCTACTTCGAGTGCCTGCACGAACTCAAGCTGATCGTCGACCTGATGTACGAAGGCGGCATCGCCAACATGAACTACTCCATCTCCAACAACGCCGAGTACGGCGAATACGTCACCGGCCCCAAGGTGATCAACGAGGAGTCGCGCTGGGCGATGAAAGAGGCCCTGCACCGCATCCAGACCGGCGAATACGCCAAGCAATTCGTCGCCGAAGGCCAGCTGGGCTACCCCTCCATGACCGCCTACCGCCGCCTCAACGCCGCTCATCCCATCGAGCAAACCGGCGAAAAGCTGCGGGCGATGATGCCCTGGATCAAGAAGATCGTCGACAAGTCGAAGAACTGATCCTGCGCCGGCCATTGAGCTGAAAAAGCCGCCCTTCGGGGCGGTTTTTCATTGACTCCTCGGCCGCCCGGGTCTCAAATAGAATCTGAGGAGCCCGATGCCAGAGAATATCCCGATGAGCGCAACGAGAAAGAATCCAAAGGAAGAGTTCAAGCAACTGTTGACGCGCAAGCAGATGCTGCAGGAGGTCCTTGGGGTGGCCGATCGCATCGAGCAGCTGCACTCCGGCTTGAGTTCGGCGATGCAGATGGGCAAGCAGACCAGCCACATCAACAAGAATCTGCTGCAGGACAATCGCGAGATCGACGCCTTCCGCTCGCTGCCGCCCCACAGGCTCAAGGAAGTTCTGGCAAAGCTGGAAGCGCGCATGATCGACAGCATTCAGCGG
>JADGBD010000050.1 GCA_015231665.1 Gammaproteobacteria bacterium | reverse complement strand
TGGAGTTAGGATTCAAGCCCTAGAACCTGGGAGCCCCGAGCGCTGGCTCGGGACAAAGTCATTCGCTCATTGGGCTAGCGAGCAGGCATTGGAGTTTAATGGCGTCAACTTTAAGAAAAACTTTGGCTGAGCGGAGTCAAAGCAAAACCTAAATCCTAAACCCTATCTCCTTGGACTTTAATCCTTAACCCCTAGAACTTCTAACTTAGGTGGCCCGCATAATAGTCGCAGACTGCTGGGCATTGTCATCGGCGGTTTTCATCATCTTCACCTGCAGCTCGTAGCGGCGGGAGAGTTCGATCATATCCACCAGGGCATCGGCGGGGTTGACGTTGCTGCCCTCGATGGCGCCCTGCACCAGGCGCACGTTGGCGTCGGCCTCGGCGGGCTGGCCGTCTTCGGGGCGGATCAGGCCATCGGCGCCCTTGCGCATCTGCGCCAGATCGGGATTGACCAGCTTGATCCGCTCCACAATCGCCAATTCATTGGCATTGGCGCCGGGGGGACGGATGGAGATGGTGCCATCGGCAGCGATGATGACCTTGTCCGCCGGCGGTATGGCAATGGGGCCGCCATCGCCCATCACCGGCAGTCCGGTGCCTGTGGTGAGAAAGCCGTTGACGTCGGTGCGCAGATCGCCGGCGCGGGTGTAGGCCTCGGTACCGTCCTTGGCCTGCACTGCAATCCAGCCCTGACCGTTGATCGCCACGTCCAGATCGCGTCCGGTGTGCACCAGCGGCCCCTGGCTGAAGTCGGTGGCCGGGCGCTCGCTGAGGGCGTAGACCCGGGTGGGATGACCATCGCCAAACACCGGCATGCTGCGAAACTGCTGCAGGTCGGCACGGAAACCCGTGGTGGCCACATTCGCCAGATTGTTGTTGTTGGCCGCTTGGGCCAGCATCGTCTCTTTGGCGCCGCTCATGGCGACATACAGCATTCGGTCCATGGTCAGTCTCCCGGTTTAACTATAAACATTACTGATTCCAATCACCGCTAGACGTTGAGAATGGTTTGGGTCATGGTCTTGTTGGTGGTAATGACCTGGGCATTGGCCTGATAGTTGCGTTGGGCAATGATCAGCTTGACCAACTGGCTGGCCAAGTCGGTATTCGCCGCCTCGGTGGCACCGGATTGAATGCTGCCAAAATCCGCAGTCAGCGGGCCGCCGATGCGTACATCACCAGAGGTATAGGTAGCCTGCCAAGCAGTATCCCCCGACTTGGCCAATCCCTGCGGATTATTGAAATTAGCCAGAGCAATCTTCCCCAGTGCCTGTGACTGACCGTTGGTGTATCTAGCGAACACTATTCCTTCTTTACCAATGTCGATTCCGTTGAGTCGCCCCACTGAGTAGCCATTTTGAGTCAAATCATTTACATCGAAACTACTGCCATACTGGGTAATCTCAGAGAAATCTATCTCTACCACCAACTCCTCTGCACCAGTTGCAGCATTAATCTGAGTCGTTGTTGCTGTAGTTGCTGTGGGAGGAACGGTCAAGTCCAAATTACCCGATGTATCAAACGTCAATGTTATAGGACTTTCGCCTGTTAATTCATAATAACCATCACCACGCTCAATTGCGGTATAAACTTCCCATTCATTCGGATCAGTTTTTACATAATAGAAATTAGCTACATGAGCCTGACCCAGGGAGTCGTAGAAAGTAGTGGACGTCGAATGGTTATAGGATGTTGCCGGCGGCGGACTCTGTTCAGCAGGAGGTGCCGCGACATCGAATGTCCCAACCGCCAGCCTCAATGCAGGATCAATGACATCCTCGGCGGAATCCAAATTCACCCCCATCTTCAACTCTGTCGACTCTTTAGGCCGCCCCAAAGCCGTAGGCAGCTGCAAATCTGACAATGCGGAAGGCTCTGCCGAAGAAGAAAACTGCAGATTGTCCACATCGAAGGAATCTCCATTGGTCACTGGCAATGCTTGCACACGGCGTTCGGCCTGATTGACCACATAACCCTCACGGTTAACGGAGAATTGGCCGGCGCGGGTGTAAAAAATCTCCTCCGCCGCGTTTTTGGTGACGAAAAACCCCTCGCCGGTGATCGCCAAATCCAGGTTATTGCCGGAGAACTCCACCGTGCCCTGGCTGAACTGCTGGGACACCTGGCTGACATAGACACCGCGGCCGGAGGCCTGGGCGGAGACGTCGCCGAAGGTGCTGGCGTAGACATCGGCAAACTCGGCCCTGCCCTCCTTGAAGCCAACGGTGCTGGCGTTGGCGATGTTGTGGGAGGTGACCTCAAGGTCCGTTTGTGCGGCATTCAGACCGCTGATGGCAATGTTGTAAGACATCTCTGCTCTCCTGGAACAAACCTATTGAATGCGGGAAATCCGGTTAAAGGGCACGCTGCCCATGCCCTCGAGATTGAGGGTCAATTGCTCGTTGGTCTTGCCCACCACGACGCTGTCCACGCGGGCGGAGACCAGGGTATTGATGGGCGCGCGGCCCTTGCCATCGTAATAATCGGCCTCGACCCGATAGACCCCGGCCGGGGCGCTACCACCGGCATCCAGGGAGCCATCCCACTTGAACGGCAAAGAGCCCTCTGCCTGAGTACCGAGGTTGAGGCTCTTCATCAGGCTGCCGGCGGCGCTGTAGATGCGCACCTGCACATCGGTGCCGCTGGAGTCGAGATTGAGCTCACCCTCGAGGCCGCGCTCGGGGTTGAAGTAGGCGCGGCTGCCCTCAGTCAGCACGCTGCGATCCACCAGGCCACCGGCCTGCAGGGCCTGGTTGGAGGTCAGGGACGAGGCCAAGGCGGAGAAGTTATCGTTCAGGGTCTGCAGGCCCTGGACCGAGCTGAACTGCGCCAGCTGGCCAAGGAACTGGTTGTTATCCATGGGCTTGAGGGGGTCCTGATTCTTCATCTGGGTGGTCATCAGCTCCATGAACATCTCCATGTTCATGTCGTTGCCCTTGGGCTCGGTGGCCTTGAGCTGATCCACCGAGCGCAGGCCGAGGGCGTCGAGGTCGCTCAGGTTATTGTTGATTGTGCTCATGCTTAGTTACCTTTGCCCATCTGCAGGGTCTGGGTGGCCATGCGCTTGGCCGAGTTCACCACCTCGATGTTGCTCTGGTAGGAGCGTGAGGCGGAGATCATGTTGGCCATTTCTTCCACCAGATTGACGTTGGGGCGGAAGATGTAGCCGTCTTCGTTGGCCATGGGGTGATGGGGGTTGTATTCGGACACCAGCGGCGCCTGGCTTTCCACCACCCCCGCCATCTTGACACCGACTGTCGGGTCATCGGGGTTGAGCTGGTTCTGCAGGGTGCGAAAGAAGGGCTGCCGGCTCTTGTAGGTCTGGTCGATACTGCTGCTGACCGCATCGGCGTTGGCCATGTTGCTTGCCACCAGGTTCAGGCGCTGGTTCTGCGCGCTCATGCCGCTGGCGGCTACATTGAATACCTTGAACATGGGTCTAGTCTCCTCTCACTATGGCCTACTGGCCCTTGATGGCGCGCAGCAGGCCGCTGATCTTGCTGTTGACGAACTCCAGGCTGGCCTGGTACTGCAGAGTATTGGAGGCAAACTCCACCTGCTCGCGCTCGGCATTGACGGTGTTGCCGTCCAGCGAGGGTTGCTCGGGAATACGGAAGGCCACATCCTGGGGCGCCACCGGCGAGTGGCCGGGATGGATGTGGCGCTGATGGGTGGCGAGCATGCCCTGATGGCCGCTGCTCTGCTCACTCAGCAGCTTCTTGAAGTCGATGTCCCGCGCCTGATAGCCGGGGGTATCCGCATTGGCCAGGTTGGCCGCGAGGATCTCCGAGCGGTGATCGCGAATCCGCAGGGCCCGTTCGTGAATACCAAAGTAGTTGTCGAGTATGCTCATGGCGATTTGCCGTCATCTGGTGTTAGCTGACAGATAACAAGCAGAAGCCATGCCAAGTTTTCAGATTGGCGGGATGCGCAGTGGCGAGGTCGGGGGTGTTGGCGTCAGCCCGGCAGCAGGGGGCAAGCCGTTGCCGCCTGGGGCAAATTCGGGCTAGGTCTTGCGCCGGTAAACAATGCCACCGTGGCCTGTGACCATCTCGAAATTGCCCTGGCTGTCGCTGAGGGACTCGGTGGAACCGAGCAGCAGGTAGCCCCTGGGCTTGAGAGATTGGGCCATGCGGGCGATGACATCGGCCTTGGTGGCGGCGGAGAAGTAAATCAGCACATTGCGGCAGAAGATGACATCAAACCGCCCCAGCCCGGCGAAGCTGTCCATCAGGTTCTGCTTGCGAAAGCTGATCACCCGGCGCAGGTCGGGATTGACCTCAAAGCAGTCGCCGCGGGGCACGAAATAGCGCTTGCGCTGCTCGGGGGTGATGCCGCGCACCGTCGCCATGCCGCAGTAGAGGCCCTTGGCGGCATCGGCGAGCATCTGCTCCGACAGATCGGTGGCGGTGATTTCCACGGAGCGGCGGTAGCCAATGTTTTTCTTACGGAAATCATCCATCACCATGCTCAGGGAATAGGGTTCCTGACCCGAGGAGCAGGCCGCCGACCAGACCCTGAAGGCACCGGGCTCGGCCGCCCGTTCCGGCATGATGACCTCGGTGAGCAGCTGAAAGTGGGCCATGTCGCGAAACCAGAAGGTCTCGTTGGTGGTCATGGCATCCACCACCAGGGTGCGCAGGCGCGGATTGCGCCCGGAGTTGAGCTCGCGCACCAGTTCAGCAAAGCTGTCCAGCCGGTGCTCGCGCAGGAGCTTGCCGAGACGACTGGAGACCAGATACTCCTTGCCCTCCCCCAACACTATGCCGCTGGCCTTTTGCAGATAGTCGCGCAGGTCGCAGTATTCCTGCTGCTGCAGCCGCGGCTGGGCGGTGTAGGAGTAATGCTCGGCCATCAGAGACCGTATTCCATGCGGTGAATATCCAGCCGGGCGCGCACGGCCTTGGCCAGCACGTTGGGATCGTACTTGGGGAGGAACTGGTTGGCACCCACCTTGTTGGTCATGGATTCGTTGAAGATGCCGCTAAGCGAGGTGTGCAGGATCACGTAGAGGTTCTCGCAGCCCGGCTCCCTGCGGATGGCCGAGGTCAGGGAATAGCCGTCCATGGAGGGCATTTCGATGTCGGAGATGACCATCGCCAACCAGGACTCCAAATGCTTGCCCTCGGCGTTCCAGGCCTGCAACTGGTCCAGGGCCTCGCGGCCGTTGCGGCATTCGGTGTAGCCCACCCCCAGCTGATTGAGCACATTGGTCACCTGATGCCGCGCCACCACCGAGTCATCCACCACCAGCACGTGCTGCTGGGAGGTGTCGGCCTGATCGACCAGGGTTTCTTCGTTGACGCGGTCGCTCTTGCCCAGCACCTCGGCCATGACCTTTTCCACGTCGATGATCTCCACCAACTCATTTTCCACCTGGGTGACCGCGGTCATGTAGCTGCTGGCAGCAGCACCCCGGGGTGGCGGCTTGATCTCGGACCAGTTCATATTAATGATGCGATCCACCGAGCCGACGATAAAGCCCTGAATCGCCCGGTTGTATTCGGTGACTATGACAAAACAGCTCTTGAGATCATCCAGGGGCATGCCGCCGATGGCCATGGACAGATCCATGACGCTGATGGTGTTGCCGCGCATGTTGGCGATGCCGCGCACCACCGGATGCGCCTTGGGCACCTTGGTCAGGGGCGGACACTGAATCACCTCCTGTACCTTGAACACATTGATGCCAAACAGCTGACGTCCGTGCAGGCGAAACAGCAAAAGCTCCAGACGGTTGGCTCCGGCCAACTGGGTACGCAGATCGACACCATCAAGAATACTGGACACAGTCTTAGACTCCCAAAAGGTTCTGGTGGATGCAGGCCGCAAGACTGGCAGCACAATCCCCCGCCAGCTTGGTCGAGCCCGAAGGCTCGGCTGGCGGGGACGGATGATCAGCGGCAGCTTGAATGACAGATTTCATCAGTGGCACAGAACCCTGTAGCGGCCGATCGGCAAAAAAAGTGAGGCCACAATCATACCCAAATGAGAACGCTTGTCACGCCATCGGCACACAATTTGCGTTGATCCCTGCAATCCCATTCACTCAAGCCTCGGGCGCCAGAAAAATGACGACTCATCCGCTAATCTTTATAACCCGCCTGCTGCCATTCTTGTTCCTGGCCGCATCTTTCAGTCTGCAAGCCGAGGAACAAAGCCACGACAGCATTTACCGTGCCGCCGAGGCACATATCCAGCAGCGCCTGGGGGATCTGCCAGCACCGGCAGAGATCAAGGTCAGCGAGCTGGATCGCCGCCTCAGCCTGAACAGCTGCGAACTGCCGTTGGAGACCTTCGATCCGCCCAGTTTCCGCCGCCTCGGCCGCACCTCGGTGGGGGTGCGCTGCACCGGCGCCAAGCCCTGGTCCCTGTTCGTCAGCGCCAGCGTCCGCGCCGAACTGCCGGTGGTGGTGGCCAGCCGCGCCCTGGCCCGCGGCAGCCTGGTCCAGCACAGCGACGTGCAATTGCAGTCCATCAGCAGCGACGAACTCTTGGCCGATTACCTGACTCAGCTTGACGAGGCCAGCGGCAAGCGCCTGCGCCGCAATGTCAGCAGCGGCGAGGTGCTCAATAGCGGCATGCTACTCATCCCCAAAGCGGTTAAATACGGCAATCAGGTCACTTTGATCACCCGAGTGGCCGGGCTGGAGGTGCGCATGAAGGGCAAGTCCCTCGGTCAGGGCAGCATCGGCGAGCGGGTGGCGGTGGAAAACCTCAGCTCGCAACGCCGGGTTGAAGGAATCATCCGCTCCACTGATCTGATTGAAGTACAATAGGTGCAACAGGCCCAGCTGCAGATGACCCTCGAACTTTCCAGCAGACCTGATGAGCCCTGCAGAACGCAGATAATCCACTGTAATTCCAATCAATCCCCCTCTACCTTGGCGGCCCACGCCGAAGAAAGAAAAAAATTTCAAAAAAAATGTTAAAGTTCCCCCAATCTCGGCCGAAACACTGATTGGGGAACCCCCATTTTCTTTCAGGGAGCACAGTTATGAAAATTCCAAGCGTGTCGCCCACCCTTGTATCGGGCGCAAACAATGACAAGACGGTTGAGGCCAAAAAAAGCCCAACCAGCGGAGCCAGCAGCTCCAGCACACCGGCCCCGGCCGCCGCTGATTCAGTCAAGATCAGTTCCACTGCGGTGGATATGGCCAAGCTGGAACAGGGCGTGACTCAAGCCGATGGCATCGACCGAGCCAAGATCGAAGAGATCAAGGCCGCTCTGCAGCGCGGGGACTATCCCTTCGATCCAGAGAAGGTCGCGGAAAAAATGCTGAACATGGAAAGCATGTACGGCAGCAGGATATGAGTCCAGAGGCCCAGGCCTTAACTGACACCCTGAGTGCCGAACATGCCACGGCATCGCAACTGCTCGCCTGCCTGCACAGCGAACACGAGGCCCTCAAGCAGCTATCTGCCGAGGCCCTGGAGACCGCCGTTGCCCGCAAGATAGCCCTGTTGGCGGAGATGGACGGGCACGCACGCAAGCGAACCCAGCTCCTTAACCAGCTTGGGTTTGGCAGCAGCACCGAAGATATTCAAACCTACATCGACCAGAACGCCCCCTCAGTCGCTCCCCTCTGGCGGCAGCTGGTCGAACTGGCAGCCGAGCTGGATGCGCAGAATCAGATCAACGGCAGCATGATCCAACTCAGCCAGCAGCGCACGCAAATGGCCCTGGACATGGTCGCCCGCCCGGAAGACCGCTCCCGCACCTATGGCAAACAGGGCTACGCCGAGCCCGACTACTCTTCGTTCACCAGCGTCAAGGCTTGAACTCCCCTGCCCCCTTGGTCGCCAGCAACTGATTGACCGCCCAGGTATCCCAGCGACCACCCAGCAGGTTATTGATTCCCGACTGGTTCCACAGGTCCGCAATCTGCTCATCCGACAGGGCATTTTGGCGGTATTCAGCTGCCTCTCGCCGCAGCATATCAGCATAGACATCTTCACCCACAGCCAGCATCAGGTCGTCCGAGTTCACCTCGATGCCGTGATTGCGTGACAGGGTCTCGATGATTTCATCCACACTCATCTGGCCAATCAGGCCTGCAACCAGTTCCGCCAGACCCGGCTGCGCCTGTTTCTTGACCCCAGCCTCCGCCTTGCCAGCGGCGCTCTTGCGCGGACCGGCATTTTTCAGCATGTTCTGTACATAGTCAGTCGCCAGATCGGGATAACGCTCGGTCAGTTGCACCAGCTTATCCTGTGCCTCATCGGCCAGGGCGAGCTTGCGCTTGGCCTCCGGCATGAGAATCTGGTTGCTGCCAAAACGCACTCTCTGGTCGTCCTGCTTGCCTTTGTCACTCATCAATCATCGCCTCTAAAACCTGCGCAGAATCCACGGCATGGGTCGAGCCATTCAGCGGAAAGGGAACAATGGCACAAATTCTGCTCAATTCAAACCGATATTGGCCGAAATAGAATACGATTATCATATCTGAAATCTAACTGGCACTTTCGAATCACAAATCGGCCTTGATCCTGAAACCTTGATCCATCTTCCGATCAGACCCCGGCAGCGCCGATCGTTGCCATTAACCGAACAGAAAATCATGACAGCCAACATGCAGACAGAGCGATGGACGACGACCTGGACGAAATAACCCGGAAGCTGGCCGATGATGCCGACGACCTGGACCTGGACTTAGGCCTGGATCTCGATCTGGACGATGCCGGTCTGGGGCTGGAAGACGAGGCCATCAACCTGCTGGACGAAAACCCGTCTGCCCCGCCCGGTTCCCTACCCAGAGGCGGCCTGGACTATGAAGATCCCAGCAGCAAGCCTGCAGCCAGCTTTGCCGACAGCCTGCGGGCTGAGCGGGCCAACAGCAAAACAGCGGCGGAGAATCCGGCCGCAGACCTTGACCACCAGGGGCCAGACAGCGTTTTGGACGATGACGACCCCATGTTGCTTCTCGACGAGGAACTCGTGATGGATAAAGACTCAAACGACGGCGGCATCCTCACCATCGCCGCTCTGGTGCTGGCGGTGCTCGGCGTTTCCGTGGCCGGCTTCGCCACCTTCCAGACCATGAGCGCCAGCGAGCAGATCAGCCAGCTTGCCGGGCAAATGGAAAACCCCGATACCAGCGCCCAACTGGTGGAACTGCACAACAAGCAGGCACAGACCGACGAAAAACTGACGCAAATCGAAACCCGACTGACCGCCGAGGCCAGCAGCCTCAAGGACATCAACGACCGCCTCGGCCTGATTCTGGAAGAAAACGCCCCTGCCAAACTTGAGACCGTGGAGCAGCAACTCAAAGGTCTGACCGGCAAGATCGCCGCGGTGGAAAAACGCATGGACAGCAGCCAGAAACAGGCCGAGGCACAACAGGAATCCCTGCGCAGCGAGTTCAGCGAGCACCTGCGTAAGCTCTCCACCAACCCGCCACCCAGCCAGGTCACCGCCTCGACCGATCCCACTGCGGTGCGCACCGCCACCCCCCGGGCGGCTGCCCCCTCCATGCCCGGTGAGCAAGTCCTCAGCCTGCCAGACCCCCAAGCATCATCACCGGCAGCAACTCAGGCAACAACGGGCCCAAGCGAACCCCCAGTCAGTGGCGTCAAGGGCCTCTGGGTGGCCAACCTTGCCTCCTTCACCAGCGAGAAGGACGCCCAGAGGGTCCTCCAGCAACTCCAGCGCCACGGCATTTTCCCAAAGAAAAAGCAGGTGACAGTCAAGGGCAAGACCTGGTATCGCCTCTATGTCGATGGCTTTGCCAACATGCAGGCGGCCCAGCGCTACGCCAACAGCGTCAAAAGCAAGCCAGGGCTGAGCCAGGCCTGGGCCGGCCGGGCTGATTGATTGAAGATCAGAAGGACGCAGAGAACGCAAACGACTGCAGGGATGCAGGAGGTAGGACGAAGCAGGAA
>JADGBD010000049.1:4885-9888 GCA_015231665.1 Gammaproteobacteria bacterium | reverse complement strand
GTGCAGGGTGTGGCCCAGCGCCTGAGCGCGATTGAGGAGAAGTTGGGGTAATGGCCGGGTTACCCATGCTGGAGGATGAAGGCGACGCCGAGGACATGCGTGCGCTTATGGCGCTGCGTAAGGAACAAACTGGTGGGCTCTCCCTGGATCAGCGACTGGCCCAGGCCACCGGCAGGGATATTACACGGCAGACCAAACCAACAGCCGGGGCGGAGCCCAGAGTGAAAGCCACACTACCCAGCGAGTACCTAGACCCGCAGTATCTGGTAGATAACCCGTACCTTGATGTTGATGCGCCTCCGGGGAAAAAACTTGCGGATTTAACGACTGCGCGCTGGGGGAAAGCCTTACAGCCGGAGGCTAAAAGCCAGCCAGCGTTGGCGAGTAAGGCCACAGGGAGCGTTGACCCGCGTGAGTTCTACCAGTATGTGACGTCCAAAGGCGTACCTCACGCGCACGCCCTGGGGATGATGGCTAACATTGAGCATGAGTCTGGGTGGGATGCTGGGATAAATGAACAACAGCCAGTAGTCCCTGGGTCGCGTGGTGGGTATGGCCTATTTCAGCACACTGGGCCACGCAGAACCGGGCTAGAGGGCTACGCAGCAAAACAAGGCACGCCTGTGAGCGACTGGCGCGTGCAGGTGGATTACGCGCTGTCCGAGCCGGACACCAAAAGCTATCTTGCCCAGAATTTTGGAGATGGCACCGAAGCTGGAAATTGGTTTCTGAACAACTGGGAGCGACCAAAGGCTGAGCACAGGCCCGCCAGAATGAAGGCTATGCCTACCAAGGTCTCTCACTACGGAGGTCTTGTCTCTGGCGAGATGCCAGAGATTACAGCACCTACCCCCGCGCAAGGCTTAGCCCGCGCACCCGCAAGAGCTAAAGACCTCGGCCCGCAGGTGGCGGAGAACTACCAGCCCAGTAACCCCCTGTCTAAAGCAACCGGCATGGACTTGGACTACGGCTTCGGCAAGCGCTGGCTGGACGGCAAACTAGGTGGGCTGCAGCAACCCAAGAGCACGCCCATCAAGACCCAAGGGTTCAACGATCAGGCTGGACCCATACCGGCAGCGCAGCGCCCAACGCAAACAGCGTCTGCAAAAAACCCCCGTGGGTATAGAGCCCCCAGCGGCGGTAGCGCCATGGGTGGACTGGTGGCTGGATTGCTTAGCTCCATGATGGACGATGGCGGTGGAGCCAGCGTGCCGGATATGCCGATGGACACTAACGACTACCACGGTAATGCTACTAAGATGTCCGAATACTACAGTAGTAACCTGGGCGATTTGATTCAACAGCGCTGGCAGTCGGCGATGACGCCGCAGCCACAGCCGTACCAAGATGAGGAGTACACCTAATGGCTGATTTCTGGAAAGGCTTTTCCGGTGGCTTCAACGCCATGCAGGGGGCGGTGAACGCCCGCTCTCTCAAAGAAGAACGCGAGGCCGACCGTCTATACCGCGAGCAGGCGTTCGCTGAGCAGCAGCGGCAGTTTGAGCTTAGTAATGCGCGGCAACAGGCCGAGGCCGAGCGCCAGGCTGAGCTGTACCCACACGAATTGGGCTTGAAGAAATCGCAAGCGGAAAACGAATCGCTAGTGCTGCAGGAAAACAAGCGCAAGGGGCAGTCTGGCGATGACTTGCGCAGCGTCATTGAGGTTGGGCGGCAGTTGCTTTATGGGCCTACATCAGCATCCATTCCAACGGACGAAACCAAGGGATTGCCACAAGGTCAGCAGAAGTACGCAACCTACGATCACTACAATTTCGACAAAAGCGGCGGTCGCGACAGCTTTGCCGACTTCATTGACTACTACACCAAGAACAAGGCCAGGGTAGGCGCACATCCGGAGGCGGCGGCGGAGTTTGAGCAGTTGAGGGATCTGGCTACGCGCAAGTATGTGCAAGACAACGGCATGAGCCTGGACACCGATGAAGGCCGCCGATTGTTCCGCCAGGCGAATATCGCCCTGGAGCCCATGGACAAGCAGCGCCTGACTGACATGATGGCCATAGATGATGTTCTGAAGAAGGGTAATTTGGGCGAGGCGGTTGAGCGCTTCAAGCGCGGCGATCTGGACGGCGCCAATGAGCTGTTTACCAAGTCGCCGCTGTATGGCGCAGACACCCAGCTGGTTAATCTGCGGGAAGTTGAGACGCTTGACCCCATCACCAAAAAGCCGCAGAAGACCTACGCGGCGCAGCTGGTCAACAGCAAGGGCGAGGTTATAGACCCCGAGGTGACCGCACTGGAGATTGAGCACCAGCTGCTGACACACAAGGAGCGGATGGAGTTGGCGAGCAAGATCGTCACGGCGGACAAGGACCGCAAGGCCACCGAGTCCAGCGACATAAAGACCCTGGTTGATATGCAAAAATCGCTGAATGAGCGCCTGCTGATGGAGCCGGATAACGAAGAACTGCGCAAGCAGTCTGATACGGTCAATCAGCGTCTGGATGAGTTTATGCGCCAGTCCACAAAGACAAGCGGAGGGCTTGGTGGCGGCGAAGTCGCGCCGAGTCTTGATCAGCTGCTGGCCAAGGCCAAGGCAGGAGGCGCCACAACGGCGCAGCTTGATCAGATTCGCGCCAGGTATCAGGAGAAGTACGGTCAGGGCGGCGCGGCGGAAGACCCGGCTAAGCCGACAGCAAAGCCCACGTCAGGCAAGGCGCCGCCGCCGGAAATGGAGACGGTTGGCGGGCTGGTCAACTATGTAAGAGACAATGGCATTAATGCCCTTAAAACAGCAGCCGACCCCGTGGGCATTTGGCGTGGTGCTGGCGGACTCCTTGGAAAAGCCTATGACGGCACCGTTGACCTGACCGCAAGGCACATCATGCCAGGCATCTTTGGCACGCCTGCAGCCGAGGCGCGGATGATTGAGGAAGAACGTCAGCGCCTGCTTGAGCGTCAGTTGCCCAACTACGTCAGGCCGAGCACGCGCTAATGGCTTTTGATGTTGATCAGTTTCTCAGTGCTGAGCTTGGCGGGCATGCCGCGCCTGGCTTCGATGTTGACGCATTCCTCTCCGAGCACCTGGGTGAGCCGCCACCAGCACCACCCAAGCCCAAGGCATCCTGGGGTGAGCGCGCGGCGGACTTCGGCGTGGATGTTGCCAGCGCAATCCCGCAGACAGTGGAGGCGCTGGCTGGTGTGGCTGGCCTTGTGCCTGGGCTGCATTATGCGGCTGATCCGCTTGCCGAGGGCGCGAATAAGGCCACGGAATGGATGCGCGACACATTCCACTCCGATGCGCGCAAGTACGAGGAGCAAGAGATTTCCCAGCGCCTGGCGCCGCACGCGGAGCGTATTGCTGAGGCCTGGGGTAAGGATGACTACGCTGAAATCCTGCGCATTGTGCGGGATGAGGCTGGCGATGCGCTGGATGCCTATACCGACAACCCGGCGGCGCTGATTGGGGTTATCGGTAACTCGCTGGGTTTGGCCAAGACCGGCGCCGTGGCTGGCTCAAGGATTCTTTCCAGTCTGGGGCGCCCGGTGGTGGATGCGGCGGGCAATGTAAGTCGCGCCAATGCAGCCCTGGCTGGGCGGGTCGGCGAGGGTGTGATTGCCGGTGGGTTGGTGGCATCGGCCGGCGCGCGCGAAGGGGATGAGTTCAGCGACCGTTATTACGGGATCCCCGCTGGCCTGATAACCGCAGCAACACCGGCAGCGCTGGATCGACTGATGCCGGACGTGGCGGACGTGGACACCATCATGGCGGGAGGCCTACGCGGCACAGTGCAGGCAGGAGGTCGCGCCGGCACCCAGATTCTCAAAGCCGGCGGTCGAGAAATGACCGAGGAGCTGATTCAGGGAACCAGCGAAAACGCCATGGAGAACCTGGCCAAGGATGAGCCCTGGATGACCGGGCTGGGTACCGAGGCGGTGGTTGGTCCCATGGCTGGGTTCACCATGGGCGCGGGGGCTGAGACACTCAGCCAGGCATTCAATCGCGGCCAGCCGAGAATCAACCCCGAGGGCGAAACCGATCTGGTTGGCGGGGCAGCTGGCAGCGTGGCGCAGCCACAGCAAAAGCCAGCCGAAGCGCCCGAGGCACCGGCCGCTTTCGGCATGAACCCGGAGCAACTGAGCGCGCTGGCGGCTGAGCTGGATGCGCGCCAGCCGGGCTGGGGTGCAGAGACGCTGGACCGGGCGCAGCGCCTCAAGGTGAGCGAGCCGGCCCTGGTCGAGATGATGCGCGAGATGCTGACCCAGCACGATGCCGAGCGCCAGGCCGAGCTGGAAGTCGCGCAAATGCAGGCCGAGCGCGCTGCCGCCCTAGAGGCTGAGCAGGCTGCCTACCCGACCGACACCTTTGCCCAGCCCGACCTGCCCGCTTCGCCCGTTCCGCTTGACCAGCCCATTCCTGCCCAGCCCACCATGGCGCCAGCGCCAAAACTGCCCGAGCAAATGAGCAAGGGCGAGCTGCGCGACGCACTGATCAGCCTGGGTATAGAAACCAACGCGCGGCAGAAAAAGAGTGACCTACTGACGCTGCTGCAACAACAAGGGGGCGTGCGTGAAGGAGTTGATCGAGGAACTACTGGATACGATGGAACATCTGTTGAGCCTGGCGCTGGACAGCGAGGAGGCGGAATTGCCGGCGGAATCCCTGCTGGAACAGCTGCACCTGCTGGTGCGCTCGGGGCAGATCAGCAAATCCCAGGCGATGCGCCTGCTCAGCCTCTACCTGGACAGCCAGGAGGGCAGCTTTCGGATACCGGAACCGCTGCACCCATTGGCGCAGAAGCTGCACCTGCTGGGGGCGGAGTGCGCGGGGATGCGGCTGCAGTAGCTCCGCCGGCGCGCACTTCGACCATTGCTGACCTGCAGCCCGGCGCGCGGGTTGAGCTGGACGGCGGCTTTGGCCGCGGCCTGCCGAAGGGCAGTTATACCGTGGGCGGGCGTACCGACACCAGCGTGGAGCTGCTGAACGCGGATGGCCGCTCGGCCTGGATCATCTTCCCGCGGCTGATGGATCGGCAGGATTGGCG
>JADGBD010000049.1:2655-4785 GCA_015231665.1 Gammaproteobacteria bacterium | reverse complement strand
CGCCGGCCGAAAACTCACCACAGACCACCATAGAAAACCAGGAAGCGCAGACCCCCAAGCAGACCCCGGCCGAGCCTGAAAAAATCAGCTACGACAAGCGTTTATCTCGAATAAAAATTGATTACACTACAGCGGATGGCGAGACCCTGGAGGGGATCAACCCCATGCCGCTGATGCGCGATCTGGACGACCGGCTCAATGGCTTGCAGCGCTTGGTGAACTGCATTGGCTAGTTACAGCAAAAACGACCTGAAACGGCTTGGGATTAACTCAAGGCCGGCAGATGTCCCGCCAACGCCGCCGGTGGAGACTGTGCGTATTGCCAAAGAGCCGCCCCAGCTTGACCTGCGCCCCCTGCTGCAGCAGATGAGCGACACCCAGCGCGACACCATCCAGCAGCTGGCGCGCAGCCTGCAGGCGCTCAAGCCGGCCGCGGCCAAGCCCTGCACCTTGAAGATTCACCGCGATGCCCGCGGCTACATTGATTCGATTGATCTGATTCCCCAGGAGTAACCCATGGCCCTTTTAGTCCCGATTGTGGGCGAGAACATCGCCCTTGAAGCACTGGTGAACAAGACCGCACCGCAGAATTTGGTACTGCGTCTGTTCTCCAGCAATACCACCCCGGCTGACAGCGATACCGCTGTGACCTACACCGAAGCGACCTTCACCGGCTACTCGGCCATTACCCTGACGGGTGCGAGCTGGGGCGCGGCGGCTAACGGCACCATTGCCTACGCCCAGCAGACCTTCACCTCAAGCGCAGACGCCCAGAACCAAAACATCTACGGCTACTACGTCACCCAGGCCACCAGTGGCGTGCTGGTGTATGCCGAGCGGTTCACCGATGGGCCGTACAACATCGCCAACAACGGCGACAACATCAAGGTCACGCCGACCATCAGCGCCGAGTAATCCCCCATGGCGAACGTAGTCAAGACGTTCGCGTTTGCGACCACCTCAGATGGCTGGAGCTTCACCAGTGGCGGCAACGCCACCGGCAGCTTCACCTCTGGGGATGGCAACCCTGCGGGTTCTCTGCTGGTATCCAACGCTGGGCGCAATAAGACTGATACCAACGGCTATTGGTCCATCACCACCACCTTTGAGGCGCTGGGTGTACCGGCAGGCAACACCGTCACCGGCTACTCGGCAGCCGCGTTCGATCACCGCTGCTCCGTGTTCAATGTGGTCACCTCGGCCAGCCTGGGGCCGTTCAATATCAATGACGGCACGGCGCGCACCCTGGTTACCGCGCAGAGCTTCACTGGCACCACGGCATGGGCGACCAAGAGCGCGAGCCCAGCCATCACCGGCCTGAGCCTGCCCAGCACCACCAGTGTAACGCTCTACCTCTACGACAACCTGACCAACGGCAACAACGCCTCCGCCCAGTCCACGGTGGGCGCGGACAACATCAGCCTGACCATTGAGTACGAAGCGCCGGTCAGCAACTACACCTACTCGGGATCGGGCACGGCGACCTTCTCCGGCGCGGCAACCAGCAGCCACCTGAGCCTCAACGTCAACAGCTACAGCGGTAGCGGCACCCTGACCCTGAGCGGCGCGGCGACTACCAGCCTGGAGAAGCATTACAGATACCTGCCCAGCGGCGGGCTGACCTTCTCCGGCGCAGCGACCACGCTCAAGGAGGGCGGCAGCCTCAGCTACAGTTACACCGGCAGCGGCACCCTGGCCCTGTCGGGCAGCGCCACCAGCGCCGTTGAGCATCATTGGGCGGTCACAGGCAGCGGTGGCCTGAGCTTCTCCGGCGCGGCCAGTGTGGCGGTGCAGCACCTCTACAGTTACCAGCCCAGTGGCGGCTTGACCTTCTCGGGCGCGGCCCTGATCGACTGGGCAGGCATCACCAGCCGGTCCTACACCGGCAGCGGCACCCTCGCCCTGAGTGGCGCTGCTGATCTGAGCAAGGATAAGGTCTACACCCCCAGCGGCGGCCTGGGCCTGAGTGGCGCTGCGCCGATAGTCTGGGAGGGCCTCAACGCCTACAGCTACACCGGCACTGGCAGCCTCGCCCTGAGCGGGGCCGCCGTCACCAGACTGACCCTGGGTGCGATCAGCCACCTCTACACCGGAGCCGGCAGCCTGAGCTTCTCAGGGGCCGCGACCACG
>JADGBD010000049.1:0-2555 GCA_015231665.1 Gammaproteobacteria bacterium | reverse complement strand
CAGCCACCTCTACACCGGAGCCGGCAGCCTGAGCTTCTCAGGGGCCGCGACCACGGTCAACGAGAAGGCGCAGACCATCAGCCCGGTACAACTGGCGATGCTGGCCGACATCTGGCAGCGCTTCGGCCTGGACCCGGCCAGCCCGATGACGGTGAGCGCCAGCCAGATCAGCGCGGGCAGTCTGATCCTGAACGTCAGCGAAATCGCTGGCGGCCATCAGGTGCAGCGTGCTTAACCCGGCGAGCGTGGCCAGCCTGGGCGTTGGCGATCCGGTGGCTACGGCAGGGCTTGGGCTGCTGCCCCTGGTTGTGGTGGTGAGTAGAGATAGCGGCGGCGGGTTTGTGACCCGCGGCGCCCGCAATGCCGCCGAGCTGAGGCGCGTGCGCGCCCAGATCGAGCGCGAAGATGAAGAAATCCTGGCGATAGTCATCGCCGCTGTTCATGCAGGACTGATTCCATGAAGACATTGACCGATTGCCTCCGTTCTGCCCAGGTTGCCGAGCGCGACGCGGCCGCGATCCGCGCGCTGCGCGACAGCTTCAAAGGCGATGGCCTGAGCGCGGAGGAAGCCGGGCGCAAGGCGGTGCTGAGCTACGCCCAAGACCTGCTGGCCGAGCGCACCGAGCTGGCCGGGCAAATCCTGGCGACCGAGAAGGCGCAGCAGCTGGGCCTGGAGATTCCGGCGCATTCGATTGAGGCGGCACTGGCGCGGGCAGAAAAGCCGGCTGACATGCTGACCGCGATGGATGAGAGCGTGGCGATGTTTGCGGATAATTATCAGCTCAACAAGCCGGCGAATCGGGCCAACTGGGAGCGCGGGTTTGAGCAGGGCTACAAGGACAAGCTGGATGGAAAGCGGGCTAATCGCAGCGACACAACCAGCCAGGCCTATCCCTATGAATTCGGCTATGAATCCGGGCAAGCTGCGGTTTCTGCGCTAAAATTAAATCAAGAGACAGAAGGAGCCATCGATGAACAGCGAGAACGACCTGGACAAAGCGAGAGTGATGCGCTGGTACCAGGAGATAGAGGAGTCGGAGACGGGCCTGCCGAGCCAGGGCAGAGTGCGGGAGCTGATAGCGGCATGGAAGGAGCAGGATCCGGCGATGCACAACAGGTTGCGGAAGCAGGGACTGCTGCGCCAGTGGGCGACGATTTGCCTGGCGTCGGCGGACGAGGAGTCCGATCTGCTGATCAAGTCGGGGTGGAGTCCGGCGGACGCGATGGCGGAGGCGAGTCGGGAGCACCTGATGCTGGAAGAACCGGAGGACGAGACGGAGGACAGGGACGTGGAGATGGGGCCGGAAGCGCTGGGCCAGCGGATACGCGAGGCACAGAGCCTGATCTAAACCATCTGCCCAAGCCGGTCAATTTCCACATCGATGATCCCCTGGCCATTGTTGGCGGCGGCCAGGTTGCTCGGTTTGAGAAAAACCGGCGCGCGATTACGCTTTACCATGATCTTGAAGCCGAGGGCCGCGTAGCGACCGCGGATGAGCGCGCGATTCTTGCCAGCTACACCGGCTGGGGTAGTTTTGGGCAGGAGTTGTTTCAGGGGAGCTGGGAGCATCCAAAGCCAAAGCCTGGCTGGGAAGAACGCAGCGCCTGGCTGATGGATAGCCTGGGCGAGCAGGAATGGAAAAGCGCCCAGCGGTCCATTACCAATGCCCACTACACCGACCCGCCTACCGTGCTGGCAATGTGGTCCATGCTGGAGCGAATGGGATTCTCCGGCGGCCGCGTGCTGGAGCCGTCAATGGGGATTGGCAACTTCTTTGGCATGATGCCATCGGCCATCGAGCGGCGCAGTCAATTGACCGGCATTGAGCTGGATGAATTGACCGGAGGCATGGCCAAGCTGATTTACCCGGCGGCAAATATCAGCATTAAGGGCTACCAGGATTCAAAGACCCCGGATGACTTCTATGACTTGGTGGTAGGCAATTGGCCGTTTGAAGATACGGTAATTGCTGACCGCCGGTACCAGCGGCTTTCTCCCTATCTGCATGACTATTTCTTCCTCAAGGCGCTGGACCAGGTTCGCCCTGGCGGTTTGGTTGTGGGGATTACCTCTAAAGGTACTCTGGATAAGCTAAGCCCGTTGATTCGGCGTGAGATGGCGAAGAAGGCCGAGCTGATAGATGCCTTCCGCCTGCCGACTGGTGCGTTCGAAGAATATGCCGGTACCAAGGTGGTGACTGACATTATTATCTTGCGCAAGCGCGAGTCGTTTCCGGCGAATCCGCAGGATGCCTGGATTGAGACAGTTGAGGTAGATACGCCATCTGGCGAAAAGGTGCGTATCAACAAGCATTACCAGATGAACCCGGATCGGGTGATTGGCACCATTGATTTTGGCCACGGCACGACATTCCGTAGGCCTGGCCTGATTGTGCATCGACCGGATGACATGATGGCTCAGCTTGCGCGGATTGTGCAGCTTGTGCCGGAGGGCGCCTATCAGGAGCGACAAGCCGCCAAGCATGTGCGCTACATCACTAATCATACCGATGACAGGCAAGGGTCGCTGATCGAGAAAGACGGCGTTTTCCATG
>JADGBD010000048.1 GCA_015231665.1 Gammaproteobacteria bacterium | reverse complement strand
CGCAGCTGGCCGTCCTCGACGCGGATGTGCTTGATGAGCCAATCACGCAGATAGAGCAGGATGTCGAACTGAGCGGTGAGCGGGCTGTGGTGCAGTTCGTCGTAGAACTCGCCCACCATGCGCTCGAAATAGGCATGCTGATGCTTCTGCCGCTCCAGGGCCGGGTAGCCGTAGTGCTCCATCATCCGCTCCTCGGCGCGAAAGTGCACCTCGGCATACTTGGCCAGGGCGTTGAGGATGCGCGCCACCTGGCGCGAGCCCCGCCGGGCGCTCACCACCTCCTGCAGATCATTCACCAGATCAAACAGATAGCGGTGATGCTGGTCAATCACATCGATGCCGATGCGGTACTCCTCGCCCCATTTGACGTAGCAATCCTCCGCCTGAGCCAGCTCCGGCAGCTCCACCACCTCGTTGGGGTCAATGATCTCCTCCCGATACAGCGCCTTGACCCGGAGCAAATCCGGCATGGCCCGATGAAAGGCATCCACCACCGCCGGATCGAACTTCTGCCCTGACTCGGCCGAGATCCATTCCACCGCCTGCTCCAGATTCCAGGGCTGCTTGTAGGGCCGGGCCGTGGTCAGAGCGTCGAACACATCGGCCACCGCACAGATACGCCCGAGGATGGGGATTTCCTCGCCCTTGAGGCCAGCGGGGTAGCCGCTGCCATCCCAGTGCTCGTGATGGGACAGGGCAATCTCCCGAGCCGCGCCAATCAGGCTGTCTTCCCCCTTGAGCAGCTTGCCGCCAATCAGGGTGTGGGTCTTCATCACCTCGAACTCTTCCGCCGTCAGCTTGGCCGGCTTGAGCAGGATGGCATCACGGATGCCGATCTTGCCGACATCGTGCATGGGCGCGGCTATGGCCAGCTGCTCGCGCAAATCTTCTGGCAGATTCAATGCCTTGGCGATGGCGCTGGCGTAGTGGGTCATGCGCATGACGTGCATGCCGGTCTCGTTGTCGCGGTATTCGGAGGCGGAACCCAGCCGGCGAATGGCATCGGCACGGGCCTCTTCCAGCTCCAACTCGCGCACCCCCAGGGTCTCGCTGATACTGCAGCGGGAGACCACACCACTGACCACATGGGCGATGTCGGTAAGAAAGTCCAGCAGCTCCTCATTGGGCTTCCAGGCGGGGTCGATGCACAGCAGACAGACCCCCATCGCGCGCGGACCCTCGGTCAAGGGCAGCACCAGAAAGCGGGCATCCTGGCTGGCCCAGGAAGGCCCCAGCTCCTGGGTCAGGCTGGTGACATAGGCGCGCTCACGAATTTCCGGCGCCAGGCCCTCAAGGGCATTGTCGAGGGGATTTTGCGGATCGCGCTGGCAGAGCCCATAGGTGGCGACGCAGACCAGCTGATGCCGCGGATTGTGCAGCAGAATGGCACCACGGGGGCGCACCGGGATGGCGGAAAATTCGTTAAGGAGATCGTACAGGCGCTGCAGCAGCATCTCCAGATCGGCCTCGGTCACCCCCACCGAAGTCAGATCAAAAATCAGCTTACTGACGCCGGATATGTCTGAATTCTGCCCAATCATCCCCTACTCCTCCACGCCGATTTTGGTTGCCGATCTTTTCACTATCGTGCCTATGCTAACTCAGGCGATACGGAAACCAAATGGGCGCTTGTCGTAAAACTGTCATGCTTAGCCGTTAGTCTGCTCAGTCCGGCCGTTTGGGGCGCCGGGCTTCCCTTCTGCGAGGCATTCCGATGCAAAGACGCGTGTTGGCGCCATTTCTGGCTGGCCTGTTGCTGCTTGGGGTGGCTGCGGCCATCTGGTTTTCCTTCAGCGAGCAACGACAGCTGAGCCAGCGCCTGACCCTGCGGGGCTACACCGGCTCGGAAAACATCGACTTCTTCCGTGACCAGGCCACAATCCAGCGGCTGGCCGAACTCGGTTTCGCTGTAGAGATACGCAAGGCCGGTTCGCGGGAAATTGCCAGCCTGGACCTCAAAGACATCGACTTTGTCATGCCTTCCGGCGCCCCGGCGGCGGAAAAGATTCGGGCCCAACATGGGACACCCGCCCCCAGTCAGCCGTTTCATTCGCTGATGGCAATAGCCTCCTGGCGACCTATCGCCGAAATACTGGTGAAAAACGGCTTTGCAGAACTGCGCGACGGCATCTACTGGCTGACCCACCTGGACCGACTGCTGCAGGCAATGGAGGATAACCAGCGCTGGAGCGACCTGAGCAACAGCCAGGCCTATCCAGCGAATAAGCGACTGATGATCAGCTCCACCGATCTGCGCCATTCCAACTCAGCCGCCATGTACGCCGCCTTGGCATCGCAGATTTGGCATGGAGACGTTCTGCAAAGCATCGATCAAGCTCGCGCGCTGGCGCCGCGCATCGCCCGCCTGTTCCTTGGCCAGGGCTATACCGAACATTCTTCATCAGGACCCTTCGAGGACTATCTGGTGATGGGCATGGGCAAGGCGCCCCTGGTGCTGATCTATGAAAGCCAGTTTCTCGCCGAGGCTGCAGCCCAGCCTTCGCGCCTGAGGTCAGATATGGTTCTGCTTTACCCGCAGCCAACCCTGTTCAGCGAACGCCAGTTCATCCCTCTCAAACCGGCAGCCAACCATCTGGCCGATGTCCTGATGCAGGACCAGAAATTGCAGCAAATCGCCACCCAGTACGGCTTTCGCAGCCGCGATCCGCGCCTGTTTCAGGAATATGTCGCTGCCAAAGGTCTGCGCACGCCGGAACACTTTGTCGATGTGGTCAATCCCCCAACCTTTGAGGTAATGGAGGCCCTGATCGACGCCGTAGCCAAGCTTTACCACTAGCCCATGGACGAGCAACAGCAACTGGCGACATGGCTTGAGCGCATCGCCCAGGCGGACCAGGATCAACGCCTGCAGCTCAATCAGCAGCTGCAGTCCCTAGGCGGCGCTGAGATAACCGCCCTGGGCAAAGAGCTCGGGCTTAGACCCCTGGGCACCGCAGTGCAGCAGACCCAGGCCGCACTGGTCCAGCTGACGCAGCAGATCGACCGACTTGACCCTGCCTATCGCGGCCCGCTGCATGGCTCGCGGCGTCTGTTTGGCCTGTTCCCCCTTGGCAGCCGCCTGCAGGACTATTTCCAGGATTATGTGCGCCAGCAGGTCTCGCTGCGCCAGTCCATGGATCGGCTGCGCGATGCCCGCGATGCCCTGATGCGCGAGGACATAGACAACCAAACCCAACGCCTGCGCCTGAGCAAACAGCTGGCACAACTGCGCCGGTTGGCGCAACTGGCCAAAGCATTGGGCGATCGGCTACCCGAGCTGAAATCGGATGATTCCGCACAGCAACGCTGGATTGCCGAGGAACTGAGCTATCTGCTGCAACAACGCCATGCCGATTTGCTCAGCCAGATCCTGGTGGCGCAGCAGGGGCTGGAGGTGCTTGCGCTGACCCAGCAACTCAACCGCGACCTGCTCAGCGGCCTGGAGCACGCCCTCAACACCACGGTTGCCGCCCTGAACCTAGCGGTGCGCGCGGCTGCGCAATTGACGCAGCAGGAACTGGCCCTGCACCAGCTGCATGAGCTACAGCAAACCAGCCAGGATCATCTGGGGCAACTGAGCGGGAGCCTGAAGCCCCCGGTAGGCGAAAACCCCATCGGCCTGGAGCATCTGGGCCAGGCTTTCGCAGAGCTGCGTCAGACCCTGAGCGCTCTGGGTGAACGCACCCAGCAACCACAGAATCCGCCACTGCCCACCTCGGCTGCAAACCCCAATACCCAACCCCCGGAGTTCCCATGGCCAGACTGACAAGCCAGTTCAAACCGATCCATCTGCTCATCGGCCTGGTCGTTTTCGCCCTGGCGGCCTTCCTGATCAACGAAGGGCGCGAACCGACCCAGCACCTGCGTGTGCTGGCCGGCTCCGAGCTTGAAGATGTGCTACCGCTGCTGGATGAGATTGAGCGAGAGACCGGCATCCGCCTGGAGTTTGACTTCACTGGCACGCTGGATGGCGCGGAATCCCTCGCGGCAGGGGCAAAATACGACCTGGCCTGGTTTTCCCACGCCAAATATCTCAATCTGCTGCAGGAAAAGACCGGCCAGCGTTACATCAAAAGTAGCGAGCGAATCATGACCTCGCCTGTGGTGCTGGGTATCAAACGCAGTCTCGGCGAGCGCCTCGGCTGGTGCTCCGGCGCCGTGAGCTGGCGTGACATCGCCGCCCAGGCTGCGACCGGCGGCCTGCGCTTTGCCATGACCAATCCGGCAACCTCCAATTCCGGTTTCTCCACTGTGGTCGCCGCCCAGGTAGCCTTCAGCGGCGAGGCTCTGTCGGTGGAGCAAGTGGACGTGGCGGAGATGCGCCAACTGGCCAAGGGCCATCAACTGCGCTCGGGCAGTTCGGGCTGGCTGGTGGACCTCTACCTGCGCCAGCAGGATCAGACCGATGGCCTGTTCAACTACGAATCCGTGCTGCTAAGCCTGAACCAGAACCCGCAACTGAAGGAACAGCTCTGTCTGATCTACCCCAGCGAGGGCGTGATTACCGCCGACTACCCCCTGCTGCTGCTGGATGAAGCCGAGCGTGTGAGCTACCAGAAGCTGGTAGATTTTCTCAAGAGCACCTCCATACAACAGCGCCTGATGGCCAGTGGGCGCAGGCCAGTGAACGCTCAGGTGGCTCTGGCTGCGACTTTTCCCAACCAGCTGATTCTTGAGGCGCCCTTCCCCGCCACCCTGGAGGTGGTCGATGCCATTCTCATGGCTTATCTGGACCGTCAGCTACGCCCGGGCTTCTCCCTGTATGTCATAGACACCTCAGGCTCCATGGAGGGCGAGGGCATGCAGCAACTCAAGACAACCCTGCACGGGCTCAGTGGTAAGGACCAGTCTCTCACTGGCCAATTTGCCCGTTACCGCCAGGGCGAACGCATCGGTTTTCTGCCCTTTGCCAGTCAACCCAAGAGTCTAAGCAGTTGGGACTTTAGCCTGAATACCGAGACCCTGAGCCAGCTGGCCAGCGCCATCGATGCCCTTCAGCCCAAAGGGGGAACGGCCATCTTTGATGCTCTGGTGCGGGCATATGAGCTGGCCGCCGTTGAACGTCAGAAACAGGGTGCCGACTACCCCATCAGCCTGGTGTTGATGTCCGATGGCGCCAATACCTCGGGCAGGGATGAAGAGGCCTTTCGCCGCTGGTATCAGCAGCACGGGCCGAAGAATATCCCGGTGTTCAGCGTCACCTTCGGCCAGGCCGATCAGGGCCAGATGCAGCGCATTGCCGAGCTGACCGGCGGGCGCAACTTTGATGGGCGCAAGCACAGCCTGTCGCATGTATTCAAGACCATTCGCGGCTATCAATGATGCCCAACCTCCTGCCCAGTCAGCTATCTAACCGCCTGGCCCGGTTCTTCTACGGCACGCCCAACCTGGCGGGCATGGCACTGGCCTTGCTCGGCCTGGGCCTACTGTTCAGCGGACTGATCAAGAGCTATTGGTGGCTGATTGTCGCCGGACTCTATGGCGTCGGTTATCTGGGCACACCACAGCGCGCAGAGGAGGTACGCCAGCTGGATGATCAGCTGGAAATGCAGGCCTTGCTGCAAGCCTTTGGCGATTTTCTCAAACGGGTACACCCTCAGCTAAGCGCACCGGTTCTGGCACAGCTGGAACAGTTCAAGCAAACCGCCGAGGCCATCATCCAGCGAATTGAGCGCCTGGATCAAGGTAGCGATACCCGCCATGCCGTGCGCCAGACCTTGGCCCATTACCTGCCTGAGCTCATTCACGACTACCTGCAACTCCCGCCCGCCTTCGCCCGCCTGCACCCGGTGCGCGCGGGCATGACCCCACGCCAATTACTCTTGCAACAGCTGGAACTGCTCAACCGTGACTTCAGCCGCATCCTCAACGACATTCACAGCGAACAACTGGACCGACTAGAAGCCCACGGCCAGTTCCTGCGCCAACGCTTTCGCCATGCCGAAGCGGTGTTTGAAACCCCATCTTGACCCGACCCAGGTAATTTGCGTCCATTGGCCTTTTTCTGGACCCGCCCATGCGCATTCTCATCGCCCCCAACGCCCTCAAGGGCAGCCTCAGTGCTGCCGAGGCCGCTACGGCCATGGCCGCTGGCGCGGCCCAGGCTTTGCCCCAGGCCGAGCTGATCTGCCAGCCCATTGCCGATGGCGGCGACGGTACCCAGGCAGTGCTACAACAGGCACTGCGCGCAGAACCCCGCCAGCTGGAAGTGCAGGGCCCCTTGGCTGCCCCGGTGCAGGCGAGCTATCTGTACAGCCCTGACAGCCGGACCGCGCTGATCGAAGCGGCCAGCGCCATCGGCCTGGCCCTGCTGGCGCCGGAGCAGCGCAACCCCCTGCTGGCCAGCAGCCGTGGCCTGGGCCAGCTGATCCTCGATGCCCTGGATCAGGGCGCTCGCCGCCTGCTCATCGGCCTGGGCGGCAGTGCCAGCAACGATGGCGGCAGCGGCCTGGCCAGCGCCCTCGGGGTGGGCCTGTTCGACGCTCAGGGTCAGGCACTGGCCGGTACCGGCGCCGATCTCGCCCGGATCGAGCGGATTGACCTCGGCGGGCTCGATCCGCGTCTGGCCCAGGTGCAGATTCAGGTCATCTGTGATGTGGCCAATCCGCTGCTCGGCCCCCAGGGCGCGACCTATTGCTACGGCCCGCAAAAGGGCGCGGACGCCGAGATGCTGGCCCTGCTGGAAGCGGGCATGGACCATTGGGCAGGGCTGCTGGAGGCCAGCCTGGGCAAGTCGATCCGCAACCTGCCGGGCGGAGGCGCGGCCGGTGGTCTGGGAGCCTTGCTGCATGGCCTGCTGGCTGCCGAACTGGTCCCTGGGGCGGAGCTGGTGCTGGATTTGCTGGGGATGGATCGCCTGCTCGCTGGGGTCGATCTGGCCCTCAGCGCCGAAGGCCAGCTGGATGAGCAAAGCCTGCAGGGCAAGGCGCCGGTGGCCCTCGCCCGGCGCGCCGCTCGCCGCGGCATCCCCCTGATTGTGATTGCCGGCAGCCAAGGGCTTGAGCGCGAGCAGATGCAGGCCAACGGCATAGCCGCCGCTTTCAGCCTCTGCCCCGGACCTGTTACCCTAGAGCAGGCCATGGACCAAGCGGCAGAGCATCTGCGCCGGACCACGGCCGAAATCCTTAGAACAACCCAGGTTTTGGAGCCCCGAACCATGAGTTCAGCCAAGCGACCCAGCTCTCTTTCGCCGATGATCAAGAAGTGCATCTTCCCCGCCGCCGGCTACGGCACCCGCTTTCTGCCGGCCACCAAGGCCATGCCCAAGGAGATGCTGCCGATCCTCGACAAGCCCCTGATCCAGTACGGGGTCGAAGAAGCCATGGCCGCCGGCATGACCGATATAGGTATCATCACCGGTCGCAGCAAGCGCGCGGTGGAGGACCACTTTGACATCAGCTACGAGCGCGAGCACCAGATCAGCGGCACCCCCAAGGAGGCCTATCTCGCCGGTATCCGCCAGATCATCGACCGCTGCACCTTCTCCTACACCCGCCAGATCGAGATGCGCGGCCTAGGTCACGCCATCCTCACCGCCCAGACCCTGGTGGGCAACCAGCCCTTCGGCGTCATCCTCGCCGATGACCTCTGTATCCATGACGGCACCGAGGGCGGGGTCATGGAGCAAATGGTGCGGATCTACGAAAAATACCGCTGCAGCGTGGTCGCCATCGAGGAGGTCGCCCCCGACGAGGTCCACAAGTATGGCGTCATCGACGCCAGCCCCCTGGATGACAATGTCTTCAAAGTCAACGGCATGGTGGAAAAGCCCAGCAAGGAGGACGCCCCCAGCAACATGGCCATCATCGGCCGCTACATCCTCACCCCGGAGATTTTCGACATCATCCGCCACACCCCGGTGGGCAAAGGCGGCGAGCTGCAGATCACCGATGCCCTGGAGACCCAGGCGCGGGAAAACATGGTGCTGGCCTATCGTTTCAAAGGCCAGCGCTTCGACTGCGGCAGCATGCACGGCTTTGTCGCCGCCACCAATTACTTCTACGGTCGGTTGGAGAACAAAGACGTCTGATCTCAGGACGCAAAGGGCGCGAAGAAGCGCAGAGACCGCAGAGTTTTTTTACTCTGATTCTGCGGGCTCCGGACCGCGTAAATTCCGAACTGGCGCTCGGATGCGTTGAGTTGTGGCCCGGATGAAGTGTAACGGAATCCGGGTTGGCCACCGGGCTGGTCTCAGGACGCAGAGGACGCGAAGAAGCGCAGAGACCGCGGAGTTTTTTTACTCTGATTCTGCGGGCTCCGGACCGCGTAAATTCCGAACTGGCGCTCGGATGTGTTGAGTTGTAGCCCGGATGAAGTGTAACGGAATCCGGGATTGCTGTTGGCAGGACCTCCCCGGATTCCGCCCTTCGACAGGCTCAGGACGGCGCTTCGCTGCATCCAGGCTACAGGGTCTGCCGAGTCCCCAGTCCCCCGTACCCAATCCCGAGTGAGGGCGGCTTGCTGCTGAGTTACCTGTGGCTAAATCCTATTTCTGGGTTTAACTCTGCGATCTCTGCGCTTCTCGACTCGAGCCTCCTGCTTCGTTCTACCTCCTGCGTCCATGCAGTCGTCCGCGCCCTCCGCGTCCTTCTATCTTCATCCCCGCCGTGCCGCCAAGGCATCCAGCAGGCGCTGGTGGATGCCCTCGAAACCGCCGTTGCTCATCACCAAGATCTGATCACCGGGGCGGGCCTCCGCTGAGACCCATTGGACGATGTCGGCCACCTCGCGGCACAGCTCGGTGCGGTTGGAGATGGTGGCGAACACCTGGCGTGCATCCCAGTTCAGGCTGTCGGGCACATACACCAGCAGCTGATCCGCCAGCTCCAGCGCCTTGGGTAGCTGGGCGGCCAGGCTGCCCAGGCGCATGGTGTTGGAGCGCGGTTCGAGAATGGCGATCAGGCGCCGCTCCGGCTGGGCGGCGCGCAGGCCCTCCAGGGTGGTGCGGATGGCGGTGGGATGGTGGGCGAAGTCGTCATACACACGCACCCCATCCACCTCGCCGCGCAGCTCCATGCGCCGCTTGACGTTGCGAAACCGCCCCAGCGCCTCCACCGCCAGCCGCGGCGGCACCCCGGCGTGGCGGGCCGCGGCAATCGCGGCCAGGGCGTTGGCGACATTGTGCTGGCCGTTGAGCGCCCAATCCACCTCGCCCTGGGGCTGGCCGGCACAGAGCACCTGAAAACGGCTACCGTCGGCGCTTTCCAGCCGGCAGCTCCACTGCGCCTCGATGCGGCTATCGAAATACTCCAGCGGGGTCCAGCAGCCCTGCTCCAGCACCTCGTGCAGGTTGTCGTCCTGCAGCGGCGAGATAATCAGCCCGGAGCGCGGCACGGTGCGCACCAGATGATGGAATTGCCGCTGGATAGCCGCCAGATCATCGAAGATGTCCGCATGATCGAACTCCAGATTATTCAGCACCAGGGTCCGCGGGCGGTAATGGACAAACTTGGAGCGCTTGTCGAAAAAGGCGGTGTCGTACTCGTCTGCCTCGATGACGAAGAAGGGACTCTCCCCTAACCGGGCGCTCTGGCCGAAGTTCTCCGGCACGCCACCGATGAGAAAGCCCGGCTTGAGACCGGCATCTTCCAAAATCCACGCAAGCATGCTGGCTGTGGTGGTCTTGCCATGGGTGCCGGCCACCGCCAGCACCCAGCGTTGCTGCAGCAGATGCTCCGCCAGCCACTGCGGCCCGGAGGTGTAGGCCAGACCCTGATCGAGCATCGCCTCGACCACCTCGATGCCGCGCTTCATCGCATTGCCGACGACGATCAGATCCGGCGCCAGCTTGAGCTGATCGGCCGCATAGCCCTGGATCAAGCCGATGCCGGCAGCCTCCAGCTGGGTGCTCATGGGGGGATAGACATTGGCATCGGCGCCGGTCACCTCATGCCCGAGGGACTTGGCGATCTGCGCCAGGCCGCCCATGAAAGTGCCGCAGATACCCAGAATGTGAATGTGCACCTAG
>JADGBD010000047.1 GCA_015231665.1 Gammaproteobacteria bacterium | reverse complement strand
TCACTCCTAAGTCATTGGTGCGAAAGGGGAGACTCGAACTCCCACGGGTTACCCCACTGGAACCTAAATCCAGCGCGTCTACCAGTTCCGCCACTCTCGCAGGTGTGATGGGTGAAGCCGAGGCATTCTACCCTGTCCCGGCCGGATGGCAAAATCGCCGGTTGAGTCAACCCCCCTCTCAGTCGCACTCGTCGGTGTACTTGCGCAGGCCTGGGATGACCGTGAGGAGGAAGGTGGAGACCAGGATCAGCGGGGCGACGAAGAACAGGACCATACCGATGACGGTGAAGATGTGATTGATGCTGGCGACACTGGGGATCAGCAGCAGGCCGGCGAGCATCATGATGCCGCCGGCGGCAAAAAAGGCGAAGGAGAAGGCGATGCCTTCGCGCATCTGGTTACAGCCAAACATCAATAACTTGCGCATGTTCAGTTCTCTTTTTGGGTAAGTGCCGGCGGTGCTGCTTCGCCCTTGAGTATCTTCTCCGCCGTGCCGGGCTCCAGCTTGTATTCTTCCTCGATCATCCGGTTCCAGGCTTCGCGCTTGAACACCTGCTGGCCGGGCACGTGCCGGTGCACCAGGTTGTAGTGGCAGTCGATGCAGGTCTTGCCCTTGGCGCCCTCACTGTGGATTTCCAGGGTATCGGCGCGACGGCCGCTGATGATTTCCTGGGTATGGCAGCGGCGACAGGTGGCCGAGTCTCTGTCCTTGAACCATTGGCGCGCGGCAAAGGCAGCATCGGGCGCATGCAGGGCATTGACCACCGGGTTGTCGTAGTCCGGGCCGAACAGTTGCTTGTAGAGATCCTTGGCGCCGATGATGTGATCCAGGGTGGCGGCGATCAGCCCTTCGGAGACATGACAGTCGCCGCAGGAAGCGCGTATCCCCGAGGGGGAGTTGTAGTGGACCGATTGGCGGTAGGGTTCCGCCACCAACTCCATGGAGTGGCAGGTGGTGCAGAAGGCCTCGGTGCTGGTTTGATGGTCAAACTCAATGAGCATGAAGACAAACAGCATGCCGAACAGGCCGGAAACCACCAGGGCGAAGACCACCCTGCGGCTGACAAACTCCGGGGCGATGAATTTATTCATCGGTAGACTTCCCTTCCGCCACCCCCAGCACCCAAGCCGGTCGGTCGGCCTGCTGCAGCCAACCCTGGTGCTCGGGCTGATCGAGCACATGCTGCTTGATCAGGGCTTCCGCGGGCGCGCCCAAAGCCTGCACCTGCGGCAGGAAACTGGCGTAGAACAGCTGGGCGACCTGGTGCATGCCCTGCCAGCCGGCGTGCTCGGCGCTGACCATGGCGGCACCGTGGCGGGCGCGCACCCCGGCATCGTGCCAGAGGCTCCAATAGGTCTGCTCCACCGGCTCATCGAAGGGCTTGGGGCTAAGCAACTTCTGCTCATAGAGCCCGAGCATGATTGCCTGCGCCGGTTTGGCGAACTGGCTGTTGAAGCCCTCTACCAGGCCATCGAACTGCTGCATGAAGCCGCTGACGGTGTTCTTCGCATGGCATTCCAGACAGACCTGGGTCATCGCCTGACGCCTGCGATCGGCCGGCACCAGCACCTTTACCTTGGCCTCTGAACCATCGACCTTTTTCAGCAGATCACCGCGTGCCGGCTTGGGCGCGGATTCCGCCAGGTTCATCTTGGTATCGTCTTCGAAGATCACCAGATGGTGCCGCTCGGACACCGGCCCATTCAGCTTCCAGGCGCTGCGCAGACCGACATCATGATTGGAAGGCAACTTGCCCGCCGCACCCATGTGGCAGGTGACGCAGGTGGCAGAGGCGGCATAGTCCTTGCCCGCGGCCCAGCTGTCGGCATGCAGATTCATCTGCTCACGCTGGCTGGCGAAGGCGCGACCATGGGCTGAGGCCTCGTAGACTTCTTTGTCCGGCGAGTCCAGGCCTTGATGGCAGTGGGTGCAGGCCTCGGGAGAGCGGGCCTGCGCCTTGGAGAAACTGTGACGACCGTGACAGGAGGAGCAGGAGCCCTTGGAGCCGTCGGGATTGATCCGGCCGATGCCGGAATTGGGCCAGGTGCTGCTATCCAGGCTGCCGTCGCCCTTGACCTTGACCACCGAGCCGTGACACTGATCGCAACTGGCGGCAGTGAAGGCCGGGTTGCCCATGACCTCGGTCATGAAGCGGCGCTGGCCGGTGATGGAGGCCACCGCGTTGACGTGTACCGAGCCGCTGTTCTGCTTTTCCTCCACCTCATGGCAACGGCCGCAATCCTTGGGTGAGACCAGGGTGGCAATGGTGTAGCCCTCATGCTCGATGGCGTCCACATCGGAGGTCTCGGCCTGATGGCAGTCCATGCAGTTGACCCCCTGCTTACCGTGGGCGCTGTCTTGCCATTGGCTGACGATACCCGCAGAGGTCTTGGTGTGGCACTTGATGCATTCCTTGCCCGCTTCCAGACCCCAGTTGGACGGGTCCAGCTTGACCTTGGCGGCAAAGACCGGTGTGGCCAGCAAGCAAAACAGGAATAAAAACAGATAGGCAGATCGGGAACGGCACATGAATACGGCTCCTTGTTGTCCGATCAATGGATTGAGAATGAGAACCCAAAAAGCCGCCTGCCTCTCAAGGAAGCAGGCGGCCCACCAGCTTAGAACTTGACTTCAGCTGCGGCCATGGAGACCGGAGCCGTCAAATCCTTGGGCAGATGCTTGAACCTCTCCACCAGACCCGGCCAGAGCAGGTTGTAGAAGAGCTCAGCACGCACCAGAGCCACCCCGGCAGCGGGAATCTCGTAGCTCAGGCTACGGGTTTCGAAGGGCTTGAGGCGAGAATCCGGGCCGGGCTTGGTAGCCACCGGAGGCATAGCAGGCTTGCCTTCGTCATCATGCATCACATAGTGGAAGTAGGCCTGGGGGTCTTCCTTCATCGGATGCCCTTTGGCGTTCTGCCAGACCACTTCACCCTTGGCGTCATAGGCGGTGACCCTGAGGAACATGTTGCGGAAGGGCGCGCCCGTGGGCAGGATGTGCGGCTGCTTGTTCTCCATGCTGATCTCGGCCTGAATCTTGTCGCCTGCCTGCTTGGTATTGAGCAGCATCAGCACCGAGCGCTTGAGCATGGCCGGATCATGGCCGCCACCCATGCCGTGATCGGCAACACCACCAGCAATGGGCATGTGGCAGGAGATGCAATCCACCTTGCTGCCGCTGGCAATATATTCATCACCGGTAGCACAGAGGGCCACGCCCTTGGGATTGGGCCGCTGGTCATGGCAGCCCATGCAAGCGTCATTGCTCTTCATCTGCTTGGCATTCTGCTCCATGCTCAGGGCCGGAATCAGCTTGCCTTCCAGCTCCACGGCTTCACCCAGGTGCGGGTTGGGTTTCTTCTCACCGGCATCCAGGGCGCCGCCAAAGAGCTCATCACCGCCACCCTTGAGCTTGGCCAATTCCGAGCCAGCGCCAGCGGGGGCCTGAATCGCATCGGCCAGATCATAGGCCTTGATGCCCAGGCGCAGCTTGCCATCGGGACCCTTGACGCCCTTGAAGTTCTTCAGGGTATGACAGGCCACGCAGTTGACCCCCTCGGCATAGGCCGGCAGGGCATCCAGCTTGGTCTTGCCATCACGCGCGGCATTGGGCGCATGGCAGTTGAGGCAGACCGGGAAATTGCCATTCTTCATTTTGGCCCCTTCCATGGTCGGGTCGCCAATTTCACTCTTGTAGAAGGTAGCGTGGATGGGGTCTGTAAGAGCGTTGCTCTTGGCGTGCATGGAGCCCTTCCATTGTTTGTAGACTTCCTTGTGGCAGAGCATGCAGGTTTCCGATGAAACATGGTGCAGCGGCTCTTCCGCCAGCACCTGCGGAGCCAAGCCCACAGTTGCCAGCAAGGGTAGCGCCAACACTAGTTTTACTAAGCGAACGGTAGCGATACGCCGAATTATTCCTCTCATGATCTAGCCCCTATTATGGTTGATTTAGCCGCCCTGTCTTTGTGCTAAAGAAGGACATCAGAATATTCTAATTTTTTCATATCCCATTATTTCCTAAATAGAAATTTCGGGATTCCCAGGATATTACCCCGGTTGAATTTGGCAGTGCAAGCCCGATTCTTAGCCCAGGCCCCATCGCCTGACCCATCGCCAATACCTGACCATTTCAGATAGTTTTATTAGCGAGATTTTTCGCTGTGCAGCAAAGCCTACAGCAAAACCCACCCTGGCCAGATCGTCGCGATCTCTAGGAGCCTGTCGGATTTAGGATGCTCCTACTGCGCCGGTGGGAAGAACGGCTCAGGTTTGTTTGAACAATGGCCCCGATTTTTCGTTGCGTAGGCCCACTATGCGCCTCAAAATCGTGAAAATTTGTTCTCGTTCTCCCACCTTGCTCGCTACGGGCACCTAAACCCGACAGGCTCCTAGCGCAACGCACAAAATTTCGGACAAATCGCTGCCGTTGGGGTAAGCTGCAGCCTGTTCGAGCGCCAGTCCGGTTGGCGCTTTGCCGGCTCAGGCCTGCCGAACCCCTCCTGGCTCTTCCGTTCTTGTTTGAACTTCCCGCTTGGACAACCCCTTACTCGCCCTGACCGGAGCCTGGCCGCTGACGCGCCGCAGGTGGGGCATCATTGGAGTCAATCATTCATGTCATTTTCCGAACTCGGCCTCTGCGCCGAACTGTTGCGCGCTGTTGAAGATCAGGGCTACACCAGCCCCACGCCGATCCAACTACAGGCCATCCCCATCATTCTCGAAGGCAAGGACATACTCGCCGGCGCCCAGACCGGCACCGGCAAGACCGCCGGCTTCACCCTGCCCCTGCTGCAGCGGCTGCACAGCAATCCGCCGGAAATGAGCCCGCGCCGCCCGCTGCGCGCCCTGATCCTCACCCCCACCCGTGAACTCGCCGCCCAGGTGGGCGAGAGCGTGGCCAACTACGGCCGCCATCTGCTGCTGAAATCCACGGTGATCTTCGGCGGGGTCAAGATCAATCCGCAAATCCAGCAACTGCACAAGGGCGTCGATATCCTCGTCGCCACCCCCGGCCGCCTGCTCGATCACGTCAGCCAGAAGACCCTGGACCTGTCGAAGATTGAAATCCTCGTCCTCGACGAGGCCGACCGCATGCTCGACATGGGCTTCATCAACGACATCCGCAAGATTCTGCGCCTGTTGCCGAGCAACGCCATGCGCCAGAACCTGCTGTTTTCCGCCACCTTCTCCGATGAAATCCGCCAGCTGGCGGAGGGCCTGCTCAACCACCCCGAGCACATCCAAGTGACCCCGCGCAACACCACCGCCGAGCGCATCCAGCAGACCATCTACCCGGTGGACAAGGGACGCAAGCGGGAAATGCTCAGCGAGATGATCGGCAAGGGCAACTGGCGCCAGGTGCTGGTGTTCACCCGCACCAAGCACGGTGCCAATCGCCTGGCCCAGCAACTGGAGCTGGACGGCCTCAGTGCTGCAGCAATCCACGGCAACAAGAGCCAGGCGGCGCGCACCAAGGCCCTGTCAGGCTTCAAGAATGGCGACATTCGCGTGCTCGTGGCCACCGATATCGCCGCCCGCGGCCTGGACATCGATCAGCTGCCCCATGTGGTCAACTACGAACTGCCGAACGTACCGGAGGACTACGTCCACCGCATCGGCCGCACCGGACGCGCCGGCAACGAGGGTGAGGCCATCTCCCTGGTCTGTGTCGATGAACTCAAGCTGCTCAAGGACATAGAGCGCCTGCTCAAGCGCAGCCTGCCCAAGGTGCAGCTAGCGGGCTACGAGCCGGATCCGAGCATCAAGCCCGAACCGATCCAGCAGGGACGTCAGGACCGCAGTCGCCAGTCCCAGCCACGCCAAGGCCAATCACGCCAAGACCAACCACGTCAGTCCCAGCCACGCCAGTCTCAACCGCGCGGCACCGGCCAGGGCCAGCGGGCGACCAGCGAGACCAAGCGCAGCGACGGACCCCGTCAGGCCCAAAGCGAGCGCGGCAACAGCCACAAACCCCAGCGCGCCCGCCCCAGCGGCCAGCAACCCCGCTTCGCCGGCAACGGCCAAAGGCAAAAGCGCCCGGCGTTGTTGGGGGGAGCCTAGGATTAGGTGCTAGGGGTTAAGGGTTAAGGGTTAAGGGTTAAGGGTTAAGGGTTAAGGGGTAAGGGGTAAGGCCAAAGCGTCTTGGTCCTTGCCGATTAGCCTCCTGACCTGATCCCTAACCTCTCTGCGTCCTTTGCGCTTCTCTGCGTCCTCTGCGTCCCGCTTTTAGCTGGCAGCTGACCGCTACCCATCAAAACTCCTGCACCAGGCGGGCGAAGGCTTCGGCCTCCACCGCCTGGCTGTAGTAGTAGCCCTGAATCTCATCGCAGCCCTGTTGCACCAGATAGCTGAGCTGTTCGACGTTCTCCACCCCTTCGGCGGTTACCTGCAGGCCCAGGCTGTGGCCCATGGCGATGATGGCGCTGACGATGGCCTTGTCGTTGGGGTCGATGGCGATGTCGCGGACAAAGGACTTGTCGATCTTCAGCTTGCTTACGGCAAAGCGTTTCAGATAGGCCATGGAGGAATAGCCGGTACCGAAGTCATCGATCGCCACGCTCACCCCCAGTTGCGCCAGCTGGGCTAGGTTGCTGGTCAGCAGGCTGGTGTGCTCCACCAGACTGCCCTCGGTGATTTCCAGCTGCAGGCTCTGCCCCGGCAGGTCCCACTGCTCCAGCAGCTGCTGAATCTGCGCCGCTACCGGGTGATAGGAAATGGTCTCGGAGCTGAGATTCACCGCAATCCGCACCGGCGGCAGGGACTGATCCTGCCACTGGCGCAGCTGCCGACAGGCCTCGGCCAGGGCCCATTCCTCGATGCGCGTCAGCAGGCTGGATTCTTCGGCAATGGCGAGAAAGGCATCCGGCGGGATCAGGCCCTTTTGCGGATGGTGCCAGCGAATCAGGGCCTCGGCGCCGCGAATGCGCCGGTCCACCACCGCCACCTGGGGTTGGTAATACAGCCGCAGCTCGCCCTGCTCCAGGGCTCGGCGTAGCTCCACCTCGATTTCGAAACGCCGCGCCAGGCGCTGGGACAGCTCCACCGAATAGAAACTGAAACGGTTGCGCCCCTCGGCCTTGGCCTTGTACATGGCCGCATCGGCGTGCTTGAGCAGGCGGGTGATATCATCCCCATCCTGCGGCGCCAGGCTGATGCCGATGCTGGCACTAATGAACAGCTCATGGCCGTCCACCTGAAAGGCCTCCTGCACCGCCGCGAGTACCTGCTCGGCGGTGCGGGCGGCTTCTTCCTGATCTTCGATGAACTCCAGCAGCAGGGTGAACTCATCGCCACCCAGGCGCGCCAGGGTGTCTTCCTCGCGGATCACCGAGCCAATCCGCTTGGCCACCTGCACCAGCAGATGGTCGCCCACCACATGGCCCAGGCTGTCGTTGACGTTCTTGAACCGGTCCAGATCGAGAAACAGCAGTGCCAGACTGCGGCCGCGCCGCTTGACCTTGCGCAGGGCCTGCTCCAGGCGGTCTTCAAAGAGGAAGCGATTGGGTAGATCGGTGAGAAAATCGTGCTGGGCAACATATTTCAGCCGCTGCTGGGTCTCTTTCAGCTGGCTGATGTCGCTGAACACGCCGATGTAGTTGACGATCTTGCCCTCGCCATCGCGCACCGGGCTGATCCCCATCCACTTGGGGTAAAGCTCGCCGTTCTTGCGCCGGTCCATGATCTCGCCGCTCCACTGGCCGCTCTCTTGGATCTGTCGCCACATCCGCGCATAAAAGTCCTCATCGTGCAGGCCGGACTTGGTGAACCCGGCCTTCTGCCCCAGCGCCTCATCTTCCGTATAGCCGGTGATCTCGCTAAAGGCGCGATTGGCGGCGATGATGATGGCATTCTCATCGGTGATCACCACCCCTTCGTTGGTGCTTTGGAACACCGCCGCCGCCTGCTGCAACTGCTGGCTTACCTGGCGGTCGCTGGTGACATCGCGCAGGATGCTGATGGTCCCCAGGCGGCAATGGGCCTCATCGAACAGGGGCGCGTTGCTCAGGGAAACACTGAGGTAACTGCCATCGCTGCGCCGACCCAACACCTCGCAGCGGCTCGTGCCCTCGGCGAGACCGGCCACGCTCAGCCGACCGTCCGGGCCCGCCGGCAGCACCAGAATCCGGTCGATGGAGGAGCCCAGCAAGGCATCGGCGGCGTAGCCAAACATCTCCTCGGCAGATCGGTTGAGGCTGCTGATGGCGTGGTGTGCATCCAGGGTGATGATGGCGTCGGAGGACTGCTCCACCACCGCCGCGAGCATACGATGGCGCTCGGCATGGGCGCGCGCCTCGCTGACCATCTGCTCGGCCAGGCGCTCGGCACGCTCCTGCAATTGCTCGTTGGCCTGGCGCAGTTGCGCCACCAGATAGGCATTCTGATCGGCCAGGCGCAGATCGAAAAAACTCGCCAGCAAGGTCAGGGAAAGCAACAGCAGGCTGCCACCAGCCACCCAGGGCAGGAGAAACTCCGCCGTCAACCCGCCCTCGGCACTGAGACAGACGCTGCCCTCGGCAAACTCCGCCGCCGCCATGCCGGTGTAGTGCATGCCGGCAATGGCCAGCCCCATGATCAGGGCCGCCAGCAACTTCTTCACCAAATAGCCCCGGCCGGGCTCGCGCTTGAGGCGAAACGCCAGGCTCAGGGCGGCGATGGAGGCGAGCACCGCAATCAGGATCGACAGCCAGAACAGCAGGGGGTCATAGCGGATAGCGGGAAACATGCGCATCGCCGCCATGCCGATGTAATGCATGGCGGCAATGCCGCCACCCATCACCGTGCCCGCGCCGAGCAGTAACAGCGGCCGCTGCTTGCCGCTGCGCAGGGTGAACAGGGCGATCAGTGAGGCGAGGAAGGCGGGCAGCATGGAGCCCAGGATCATCGCCGGGTCATAGGCCATGGCCACCGGCAAACGCACCGCCAACATGCCGATAAAGTGCATCGACCAGATCCCCAGCCCCATCACCAGGGCACCGCCCAGCAGCCAGGCCAGCCAGCGGCCGGTAGCCTGTTCTGTGCCCTGATCCAAACCAGTGCCGTCAGACACCGGCCGCACCCGTTCGGCCAGGGACAGGCTGGCATAGGCTGCCATGGCAGCGATGATCAGGGACAGGCCAACCAGCCAGGGATCATAGGTAACAATCATCAGGCACTCCGCCAGACAGTCTGCCAGATAGAGGCGATCTTGCAGCGGCAACACAGCAAAAGCGAAGGAAGCGCGGGCGGCTCGCCTGCACCTGCTGTCCGCTCTTGAACCGGGCCGTTCTCAAAGCAGGCTAGAATAGCAGAATCGCCCCAGCCCTCAGGCCATAAATTCCATGCTAAAACCGCACATATTTGCTTTGTTACTGCTGTTTGCCGCCGCGATGCCTGCTCAGGAGTTGGCTCAGGAAGTGGTCCAGACACCAGCGCCTGAGACAGCGCCCGCGCCGCCCAGCGCAAAACCCGCTACGTCCCCCAGCCTGCCCCAGGCCAGCGCCCAAGCCAGCCCCCAATCCACCCAGGCTCCAGCGGCCGACCCTGCCTTGCCGGCAGACCCGCCAGCCGATGCCAGCACAGAGGCAGAGCGCAAACGCCAGCTGGCAGACGAAGAATTGCAGCGGCAACGGCGGCAGCAGCAGTTCGAGCAGCAACGCCGGGCCATGGCACGCCAGCGCCAGGGCCTGCAACAGAGCCGCAATAGCCTGGAGCAGCGCCGCAGCCACCAGCGGCAGCAATGGGAAAGCAGCCAAAGCCAGGCCAGCCGCAGCTACAGCGCCTCCGACAGCCGCGCCGCCGTTCCCGGTCGCCGCCTCGATGCCAGACCTCAGTACCTGCCCTCGTTACAGCAAAACTGCAGTAAGCAAAACGGCGTTATCCGTTGTCGGCCCTAGCCAGCCTTCAGCTGCCAGCGGCCAGCCTTCAGCTTTCAGCCGTCAGCCTTGAGCTGCCCTGATTCCCCTTAAACCTCAGCCAATCCTGTAGGTCGGGCTTTAGCCCGACTGTCGCCCGTCTGGG
>JADGBD010000046.1:9648-10068 GCA_015231665.1 Gammaproteobacteria bacterium | reverse complement strand
ATGATTAGAAACCTGTTCGCGCTGATTGGCCTGCTGGCCGTGATTTTGTTGGGGTTGGTGTTTTTCAAGGTGCAGGGGGTGCTCAGCCAGTTCGACCCCAAGGCCGGTGAGGTCTACATGGAGTTGGTGGGCAAGATCATCGAGAGCCGCAATGCCGCCGCCGCAACCGTATGGATGGAGCCGGTGGCCGATGGTCTCTCCGCTGGTGATGTGGAAGAGGCGATGAAGATGGTCGCCAACGAGCTGAACATGTCCTTCGTCGGTGAACTGCCCACCTCCCTGGACATCGAGGCCAAGACCGGCAAGCCTTATCGGGTGGTCAAGATCTTCATGTTCTGCAACTCCCTCACGGCGGCCCAGATGATCGACTATCACGATGCCTTCTCTGCGTACATGCCCTGCCGCATCACCATGGTGGAA
>JADGBD010000046.1:0-9539 GCA_015231665.1 Gammaproteobacteria bacterium | reverse complement strand
TGAAGCGGGGCGCGGCAGGCGAGTTTTGATTTCTCCCTAACCCTGCATAGGCGGAAGCCATAATGGGAACGCAAAGAACGCGAAGGAAACGCCAAGAACGCAAAGAGTTACAAAGGATGCAAATCCGTGCTTGACCCGTCTATCCAGGGGTGATGAGTGTTTGTTTATGGGCTCTGAGGTGGCTTACCGCTTTGCTCCCATCGCCTATATCCAAAGCCCGTTCAAGGAGAAGTTTGGCATTCCCCGCCAGCCGGGGCTGATCCCGGCCGCTCGCGGCCGAGTGGTCTTTGTCCCACCCTATGACGATCCGGCTGCGCTGGACGGCCTGGAGCAATGCAGCCATCTCTGGTTGCAGTTCGTCTTTCACCAGAATCTACAAGCGGGCTGGCAGGCGCGGGTGCGGCCGCCGCGGCTTGGTGGCAACCGGCGGCTAGGGGTATTTGCCACCCGCTCGAGCTTCAGGCCCAACTCCATCGGCCTCTCGGTGGTGCGCTTGGACGAGATCAGCGCCGATCCGCCGGGCCTCAGCCTGGCGGTGTCCGGGCTGGACTTGCTCGATGGCACCCCGGTGCTGGATATCAAGCCCTATGTGCCCTACGCGGATGCCCTATCTGATGCCAGCAACGGCCTGGCACCGGCGCCACCGCAGCGGGTGCTCAGGGTGGAGTTTGCCAGTGACGTGGTGGAATGGCTGGAGCAGACGGATCCAGAGGGACAGCTGCAGGGATTGATTCGGGAAATCCTCGCCTATGATCCCCGCCCGGCCTACAAGCAGGGCGAGTTGCAGGGTCAGTACGGCATGCGTTTGCTCGGCTACGACATCCGCTGGCGCATGCTCGGGCTGCTGCTCCGCCGATGCCAGGCTGGCAGAGTTATCAGGACTGGCAGGATTGGACGGCACAGAGACCTGGGCAGCCGGCTCAGGCTGCAAACCAAAGATCGGACCGCGGAAGAAATAACCCAACGCCAGGTAGGCCAGCAGGGCCAGCAGAATCAGATGCCGCAAGAAAAAGAATACCAGCCTTCTCATCTACTCAATTCCTAGCCAACCACTTTGGGATAAAGCACCGCAAACAGGGCCAACAACTCCTTGGCCCCCTTGCCCCGCCGTTCCAACTCAAACACCGCCATGCCTTCACTGAAGGAGC
This sequence comes from Gammaproteobacteria bacterium, assembly GCA_015231665.1. Lineage (GTDB taxonomy): Bacteria > Pseudomonadota > Gammaproteobacteria > Chromatiales > Chromatiaceae > Magnetovirga. Next base: position 8,391 of record JADGBD010000046.1, on the reverse strand, counting down.
GCCGGTAGACCGTGCGCTGCGCCAGCCGCGGCTTGAGCAACTTAATCCCGGGCAGGCTCACCAGAGCAGCTGCGGCCTCATCGGTCTCGCGCACGGCACGGTGGGTATCGCCACGGTTGATGAAGCCGAGAATTTCCGGGGTTTTGTTCGGCGCCGCATCGCTCACCAGCTTGACGAACCGCTGCGCCGACCAGACATCGGCCTGGCTTGGCGGCACCGGCATCACCACCCGATCAGCCAGGGCCAGGGCCTGGCGCAGGGCTACCATGTCGGATGTGCCGACATCGATCAGGATTTCATCGATCTTGCCATCTATCTTAGCCGGAGCCTTGGCGGACAAGGCCTCTGCACCCTTGACCTTGAGCTTGGGCTTGTAGCCGTCTTCGGTTCGCAACTCGACCACGTCGGTGAGGGTTGCCTGGGGATCGGCGTCGATCAGCTCGACCTTGCGCCCCGCCATCTCCAGCCAAACCGCCAGATTGAATGCCAGGGTGCTCTTGCCCGAGCCACCTTTCAAACTGCCTACTACCGTTATCATCACCGCCCCCTTTGGTCTTTCAAACCTCGAAGTCAGCCACCGAAATCAGCTATCTGAAATTGAAAGGAAAATTTCCGCCGCTGAAGGGAAACCGGAAGCCGTTGAAACTCGGCCCTGAGTTGTAGCCCTGGTCATAGGGCACGGGCGCATAGCCTGGTGTCACCGGCATCGGCGGATACTGATAGGTCCGCGCCACTGGCGCCGGATTTTGCGGTGGGGTGCCGGAACTGGTCTTGCTCTCCTTGGGCTTCTCTTCATCCAGTGGACGGAAGGGATAGGCCTGCGGCTGGTAGCGACTGGCACCATCGATGTAACGACCTTCCAGATGCAGGGGTTGAGGCATGGGCGGTGGTTCGGGACGTGCCGGCGGCTCAGGACGGGTCGGTCGTTCCATGGCATAGCTGGGCCTGGGTGGCGGCTCCGGCCGCGCGGGGCGCTCGGGATAGGCAAAACCGGGCACCGCCGACTGACCATAACCCGCAGCGGCCGCTGGCTGCTGGGTGCCGTAGGCCTGCATCGCCGGGTCCTTGCTGGCATCTACCGAACTGGGCAAGGGTGGCGGCTGATCCGCACCCACCTCGTCAGGTTTGTAGCGGAAATGGGGCTGACCGCTGCTGTCCATCGGCGGCGCAATCGGGGTGGCCAGGGATTCCGCCTGCTGCGGGGGGAACCTGAAATTCTGCGGATCAGCCCCAGGCTGAGCCGGCACGCCGGAACGCCAGGCCGGGCTGACCTCAGAGGATATAGCCGCTTCACCCGGCCCCAGTGGCCTGAAGTTGAATCCGGGCTCGGCGAGCAGCGGAGCCAGAGGCACCGCGACCGTCGACAACAACAGCAATCTTTGCACATTCATCGCCTGCATGGTCATAGCCCCCTATTCGGCATCATCGAGATTTTTTAAACGAATACCCCTGCGGGTGGTCTTTTTTGCCGCCGAGCGACTGCCGGCAGCATCTGCCTCTGTCTCAGCGGCCGCTTCGGCCTTGGTCTCCAGGCTCTTGGCGCGAATCTTTTTCCGCGCCGCGGAGCGTTTGCGGTTGACCTGGGGCCGAGCCGGGCTGGTTTCCGCCACAGCCTGAGTAGGTGTTGGCGCCACTGGTGCCGGCTCAGGAACAGGCTCTGGCATCGGTTCTGGAACCGGTGCTGGTTCTGGCACGGGTTCAGGCACCCTGATTGGCTCAGGTACAGGCTCAGGTACAGGCACCGGTTCAGGGACTGGTACCGGCTCCGGCTGGGGTACAGGTTTCGGCTCAGCCACCGGCTCAGCTGGGCTGGCAACTGAAACCACAGGCTCGACTGCTGCGATAAATGGCGCAGCGCTCGGCTCAGGGACCGGCTGTGGGATTGGCACCGGCGCTGGCTCTGGAACTGGCTCTGGGACTGGCTCGGGCGCCGGTGCTGGTGCCGGTTCAGGTACGGGCGCTGCAGGCACAGGCGCAGCAATCACCGGTGCCGGCGCGGGCACAGGAGCTACCGGCGCAGCTGCCGCTGGCGGCGGTGTCGGCGCAGGCGGCGAAGCGGGTTTGGATCGTTTGAACAGCTGACCCAGCAGCAGGAACAGCCCGCGCACGGCAAAGAACAGCAGGGATATGAATCCAATTAGCTTACCCCAGAGGCTGAACATCAGCGAACCCTGAGGCTTCTTCGGCTCAGCTGCAGCTTTGCTCTGTGGGGGATCATCATTGCCCAGGGTGCTGCAATCCACCCCGGCCACCGAACAGAGGGATTCGCTGGCGGAGATACAGCCCAGGGGGATGACGATCAGGGTCAGCACAGTGGAGACCATGACTCCCGAGGCCAGGGAGATGGCCATACCCTGGAAGATGGGGTCGGTGAAGATCACACTGGAACCGCAGACCAGCGCCAGGGCGGTGATCATGATCGGCCGGGTGCGGGTCTTGCAGGCCTTGATCACCGCTTCCTTGACACTGGTGCCGGACTGGATGTCATGCACGGAGAAGTCCACCAGGAGGATGGAGTTGCGCACTATGATCCCGGCCAGGGCGATCCAGCCGATCATGGAGGTGGCGGTAAATTCGGCATCCATCACCCAGTGCATGGGGATTATCCCCAGCAGAGTCAGGGGGATGGGTGCCATGATCAGAGCCGGAATGCGGAAGTTGCCGAACTCCCAGACCACCAGGATGTAGATCAGCACCAGCGCCACCATGAAGGCGGCCCCCATGTCGCGGAAGGTTTCGTAGGTGACGGTCCACTCGCCGGTCCACTCAAACGAGGAGATACTGTCATCCGGCGGCGGCCCAAGCCAGTGTCCCTGGGGCTTGACTCCATCGGGGGCGACGTAGTCCTCGAGCAGATCGCCGATCTGCAGCATGCCGTAGACCGGTGCCGCCAGCTCGCCGCCCACATCACCGACGACGAACTCGACGTCACGCAGGTCCTTGTGGAAGATGACGTCATCTTCCTGCACTTCTTCAAACCGGCCCAGTTCCCGCAGCGGCAGGGTCATGCCCTGCTGGGACTGAATCGGCAGATCGCCCATGCGGGTGATCTCAGAACGCTCCGCCAGGGGCACCTGGATGAGGATTTCGATGGGCTCGTGGCCGGCGCGCTGTTTGACATCGCCGATGGGCATGCCGCCGAGGGCCATGGACAGGTTGCGGTTGATCGACTCCACCGAGATGCCCCGGCGCACCGCCTTTTCGTTGTCCACCACAAAGCGCCAGTAGCTCAGCGGCTGCTGGATGAAGTTATCCACGTCGCGCAAGCTTTCCGCCTGCTCGAACATCCGCGTCATGTCCTGGGCAAAGCGCCTACGCACCTCGGCCGAGGGACCGTGAATCTCCGCCACCACCGACTGCAGCACCGGCGGTCCCGGCGGCATTTCAACTACGGCAAAGCGGCCGATATCCGGGGCAAGGATGGGTTTGATCAGCTCGCGCGCGGCCACCGCCATTTCATGACTGGTGCGCTCCCGCTCCGCCTTGTGCAGCAATTGCACCTGCACCTCGGCCTGCCAAGGTTTATCGCGCAGGTAATAATGACGCACCATGCCGTTGAAGTCGAAAGGCCGGGCGGTGCCCACATAGGTTTGCACCGCGGTCACTTCGGGCATGCTGCGCATGGCCTCGGCGATACGCTGGGCAATGTTGGCGGTTATCGGCAGCGCCGTGCCCTCGTGCATGTCGATGACGATGGCAAACTCGGGCTTGTTATCCAGGGGCAGCATCTTCACCGCCACCCACTTGGTATAGAAGAAGGAGCAGGCGAAGAGGAAGCTGCCCCACATGATCAGGCGGAACATGCGCCGCTTGGCCTTGCTCTCGATCAGCGGCACCAGCAGCTTGCGATACAGGCCTTCCAGCCATTCCGCTTCCTTGTGCTCGCGATGCTCGGCCACCTGCAGGTATTTCATCGTCGGCCGCAGCATGGGCGAGATCGCCAGCCAGGGAGTGAAGACGAAGGCGGCAAACAGGGAGATGAGCATGGCCACCGAGCCCAGCGCCGGGATCGGCATCATGTAGGGACCCATCATGCCGCTGACAAAGCCCATGGGCATGAGTGCAGCGATGACGGTGAAGGTGGCGAGAATGGTGGGGTTGCCCACCTCGCGCACCGCATCCACCGCTGTGGCCTCGTCGGTGGTGCCCTTCTCCAGCCAGCGGCGATAGATGTTTTCCACCACCACTATGGCGTCGTCCACCAGGATGCCGATGGAGAAAATCAGGGCGAAGAGGCTGACCCGGTCGATGGTGAAGCCCATGATCCAGGCGCCGAACACCGTCATCAGCAGCACCACCGGGATGACCAGCACCACCACTATGGCCGGTTTGAAGGCGCGGAAGGCAAACAGCACGAGGAAGAAGACGAAACTGGTGGCCATGAACAGCTTGAAGATGAGTTCATTGACCTTGTCGTTGGCGGTCTGGCCATAGTTGCGGGTGACGCTGACCTCGACATTGGAGGGGATCAGGGTGCCCTTGATCTCTTCGGCGCGCTGGATCAGGTTGTTCGCCACGGTAACACCGTTGCTGCCGACCTTCTTGGCGATGGCGATGGTCACCGCCGGCATGCCATCGGCGCGGTAGGCCTGATCAGAAGCCGGGCCGGTGTAGTACTGCACCATCTGGGCGGTTTCTTCAGGTCCCTGAATCACCCGCGCCAGGTCGTGCACATACACCGGCACATTGTTGTGGGTACCCACCACCAGCCGGTTGATGTCTTCGACGGTCTGGAGGAAAGAACCGGCGGTGACATTGAGGTAGCTGCCGCGGGTTTCCACGCCACCGGCGACGATCTCGCTATTGGCGCTCTGGATGGCATTGGCCACCTGATCCAGGCTGATGCCGTAGCCGGAAAGCTTTTCCGGAGAGACCTCGATGCGCACCTGTTCGCGCCGGCCACCGACGACGAAGCTGTTGCCGGTGTCGGGTATTTCCTTGAGGTTCTGCATGACGTTGAGCGCGAGCATGCGCAGCTGGCCGTCGTCCACATCCGGGCGGCCGTCCTTGTCCATATCCTTGGACCAGAGGGTCAGGTTGACCACCGGCACATCGTCTATGCCCTTGGCCTTGACCATCGGCGGCGACACCCCGGGAGGCATCAGATCGCGGTTGGAATCGAGCTTGTCATTGACCTTGACCAGCGAAGGCCCCATTTCCTCGCCCACTTCGAACTGCACGGTCACCGCGCCCTGGCCGCGCATGGAGGCGGAGTAGACGTGCTTGACCCCGGGGATCTCGCTCATCAGTCGCTCCAGCGCCTGAATCGCCAGAGTGGAGACCTGGGCCGCGGACGCACCCGGGTATTGGACGAAGATATCCACCATGGGCACGGAGATTTGCGGATCTTCCTGCCGCGGGGTCATCGCCAGGCCGAGAATCCCCATGAGCATCATGGAGACAAAAAACAACGGCGCCAGGGGTGAGTTGATAAAGAACTTGGCTGTTTTGCCCGCCAGACCAAGGTTCTCTTGATCCATCCCTGGCGAGGATTGTTGTGGTTCTTGTTGCTTCATTGGCTAGTCCGACAGCATCTGACAGGGTTAGCTCGCGCAGGGCGAGGACGGCTTAACTACTGCTTTGGCGCACCGGAAGATGCCCAGCCCGAGGTAATCGCCGAATTCGGGTTGAGCAGGATGCGCTCACCCGGCTGCAATCCGGACAGGACGCTGATGTAGCCGCTGCCGAGATCCTCACCCACCCGGATCAGGCGCAGCTGCGGCTCGCCGGTTTCATTGATCACATAGGCGCCGGGCAGGCTGCCGTTGTAGCGCACGGCCGACTTGGGAATCACCGGCGAGGCGCGCGAAGGGGCCTGGAAGTCAGGCACCCGCACCTTGACATACATGCCGGGCGAGGAAAAACCCTGGGGCAGGTCGAATTTGACCTTGACGGTGTGGCGTTGGGTATCGGCCATGGGGTAGATCTGCGCCACCCGGGTGGGAATCACACGGCCATCAATGTCCATCTCGGCATCCAGCATCATCCCGCGATTGAGCCCCTTGCTCAGCTGCGAGGGCACATCCACCTCGATCTGCAGGTAGGTGACGTCGGCATACATCAGCAGGGGCTGGCCGGGCTGCACCGTGTCCCCCACTTCGACAAACTTCTTCATGATCACCCCATCGAAGGGGGCCTGGCTGCGGGCATCGCGCAGCTTGGCATCAATCGCCTGAATCTCCGCCGAGGCTTGCATCAGGGAATTACGCGCCTGCTCGATCTGGGTGCTGGAGGCGAACAGATCAGCCGCACGTTCGGCATCACGATCGCGGTCGCCCATGAAATCTTCCATCTTGCCGTTAAACATCTGATCGAACAGATTGGGCAGGCCCATGCCGCCGGGACCCTGGTTGGACTTGGGCGACCAGAGCTCGCGGCTGTATTGCACGCCGGCATTGCGCAACTGGGACTGGGCGCTGGAATACTGCGCTGCAGCGGCACTGCGCTTGGCCAGCAGCTCGGTGTCGTCAATCGCCACCAGCAGTTCCTCGGACTTGAAGCTATCACCCTCGATCCCGGCGATGAACTTGACCCGACCGGGGGTCTGCGCTGCCAGGGTGACCTCCTTGTAGGGCATAACCGTGCCGCCAAGGGCCACGGTGGGCGCGCCGCTGGCCTGCTGCACGGTGTAGATGTCTCCTGCCGAGATCAGCTTGGTGCCAGCGGCCACGGGTTGAGCCGGGGCCTGCTGCATGAGGCTGAACAGGGCAAAGCCAAAGGCGGACAGAGTGACAAGAATCGTTTTCTTCATAGCTCGGCAACCTGCTGAGTTGAGTATCCAAAAATTGACCTCGGCGATCCTCTGGGTTCAATCCGGGCCCTCGGCTGGGAATCAGCCAGCAAAACTTCTTGTTATTCTTCTAGAAGCCATATCCTCGGCAACTCCATCCTCTCAAGATTCAATTCAAATCCGGCTCATCAAATCCGGTTCAGTTCGAGAAAAAAGCCGGCCTGAAGCCGGCTTGATTTCGCCAAATCTGCCGGCTATCAAACCCGACCCATGACAGAAAAGCTCTTGATGAAGGGTCCTGCCATGCGCGGGTCCTTGATCATGGCGGTGTAGTCACCCACGGCGAACTTCATCTTGCCGGTGGTGAAGGCCATGCCCAGACCCATCATCCCCGGCGGCTTGGCGATCATCTTTTCCCACTGGGAAGCGGCGCAACGAATGTCCCAGTTCAGGGTCTGGCCGGTGTAAGCACCAGCGGCCACTGCCTTGCCGTTTTCCACACTGAGTACACCGCGTGGCTGGGCCTCGCCCTCAAAGCCGTAGGCGATGACGCTGTTAAAGCCAATCTGGGCCAGCGCATCCGACAATTCAGCTTCGCCGTTCCACTTCTCCTGGAAACCTTTCATCCATTCTTCAGAAAACATTTCAGCCATAACTTCCTCCAATTGCGTTATTTTTCGGTTAATTTTCAGCTAGTTGCAAATGACATTTAATGCGTTGCAAGCACTGGGTCGGAGAAAAAGTATCTGATACCCAGAGCCAATGTTCAACCAGTTTCTCAACTAAACTGACCTAAAAAGGTGCATTAGCTAATACTGATCAGGGAGTTCCATCCGCTTCCGCACCTTCTTTCTGCACTGGCATCAGATCTTCCTTGCTCACCCCTAACATGAGCACCAGCACACTGGCGACGTAAATCGAAGAATAGGTCCCCACCAGGATGCCAATGATCAGCGCCAGAGAGAAGCCACTGATCACCTCGCCGCCGAGCATGTACAGGGCCAGCAGCACCAGCATGGTGGTCATCGAGGTCATCAGGGTACGCGATAGGGTTTCATTGATGGAGCGATCAATGATCTCCCGCGGACTGCCCTTGCGCATCTTGCGGAAGTTCTCGCGGATGCGGTCGAAAACCACAATGGTGTCGTTGAGCGAATAGCCGATCACCGCCAGGATTGCCGCCAGCACCGTCAGGTCGAATTCGATCTGCAGCAGGGAGAAGAAACCCAGGGTGATCACCACATCATGTACCAGGGCGATGACCGCTCCAACGGCAAAACGGTATTCAAACCGCAGTGCCACGTAGATAAGTATCCCCACCAGGGTGTAGAGCACCGCCAGACCGCCGTCTTCTACCAGTTCATCGCCCACCTGCGGACCGACAAACTCGACCCGGCGCAACTCCGGCTTGGCGCCGCTGGCCGACAGGCTCTGGAACAGGCTCTCGCTCAACTTGGCGCTGTTGGCCTCGTCGCTGGGGGCGAGGCGGATCAGGACATCCCGTGCCGAGCCGAAATGCTGCACCAGCACATCGTGGAAGCCGCCCTTGGCCAGATCAGCGCGCACCTGGTCCAGAGCCGCTGGTTCAGGGTAGCCCACTTCCACCAGGGTGCCGCCGGTAAAGTCAATGCCTAGGCTGAGCTGGCGGGTGAATAGAGAGG
>JADGBD010000045.1 GCA_015231665.1 Gammaproteobacteria bacterium | reverse complement strand
ATTTCATTGGTGGGCCATGTAGGGTTCGAACCTACGACCAATGGATTAAGAGTCCACTGCTCTACCAGCTGAGCTAATGGCCCGATTTGGGGTGGATGATGGGACTCGAACCCACGACGACCGGAATCACAATCCGGGGCTCTACCAACTGAGCTACACCCACCATTGAATTTCTCTGTCTGCCCAGGCGTTGCTTGGCGCGCCCGGCAGGACTCGAACCTGCGACCCACGGCTTAGAAGGCCGTTGCTCTATCCAGCTGAGCTACGGGCGCATGTTATTCCTTGCCTCCTGTTTGGGAGGTGAATTTGGTCGGGGCAGAGGGATTCGAACCCCCGACATCCTGCTCCCAAAGCAGGCGCGCTACCAGACTGCGCTATGCCCCGTTTCACGGCGCACCTGCCGTTGCAGGAGCGGCATATTACGCCGCTATGGCGGTTAGGTCAAACCCTGATGCCGACCTTTTGCAGGTTGACCATTCGGGGGTTTAGCAGGTGGCGAAGGAGTCACCGAGATGGCTGTGTGGCCGTTTTTGCTTTTTTCTCTTGGACTTTTGCATTAGCCTCAGCGTTTTCAGGTGTGATGAGGTGGCATCGATGCTGACCCCTGGTTTGATTCAATCCCTTGCTCTAGTTGGATTGCTCTTTGGTGCGATCAATGCTGTTCCGGCGGCGTCAAGCAAGACGATACCCATTGTGCAGGGCTATTGGGTGGAGAAGAAGGCTGGCTGCCAAGCTGCGCCGGGCCTGTTCTTCGATTACCGCGACAGCAGTCTGAGTTTCAAGGATTTTTCATGTGAAATCAAACAGGTTCGTCACTATGGCGGGATTCGGTATCTGGTTGATATGGCGTGCAAAGCGAAGGGACTGGAGTTTGATGACACCATTGCCCTGGATGTTTCTCGAGACAAGTCGGTTTTTCTCCATTATCCGAACATTGGCAGCAACAGCGATGAGTTCATGCTGTGCAAAAAAGCACCGAAAACCACCAAGGCCAGTGTTGCCAGCGGGGCTGTGGTGCTGCCTGCAAAGACGAAGGCGAGGCTTGAGTTCAGTTCGGTTTACCTGGGCAAGGTGGGCAAGTCGTCGGTTGAGAGCAAGTTGAACTTTTATAAGGATGGCTCGGTGGACGGGGAGTACGTCACCCAAATGTTGGGCAATGTTTATCAACTGCAGGGGGCTAATCCACGGGATGGGGTGCTGCAGCTCAAGGAGTTCACCAACGGCAGACATACGGCCAATGTTGAATTGACCAAGGCTGAGGAGGACGGTCGATTGGCCTGGAAGGGCAAGATGCACAACCTTGATGGGCGTGTTGTCGAGGTGATTTTTGTGAAGAAACCCTGAGCTGAAAAGAAGGTAGGTGCCATGCTGTTTAAGCTGAGCCAGTGGTCTTTTGTCTGTGGCTTGCTGTTGCTGGGCGCTGCGTTGTTTTTCAAGGATCAGCTGCCTGATCCGAATTTCTTCGATGACTCGGTCCTGCAGGAGCCCCGTCAGGAAAATACCGAGCGCGAACCCTTTGAGGTCAGGGTGGGTGAGCAGAATTACCGCATCATCCCGCAGTTTGACTACGCGCTCGATGGTGTGGTGGTGAGCTTCAACCACGCCGATGATTGGGACAATATCTATCACCGCAACTGGCAGGACTTCATTAATATCAAGGATGTGTGCGTCATCTGGGGGGCTAATCTGCAGTCCGGGGTCTATCAGCGGATGTCCTTTAAAAACACGTCCTGGACCTGCTGGTTCAATTGGCCTGATCGGGCGACCGCTGCGCAATTTTCTGCTGACCAGCTGTCCAACAACCATTTGTTGAGCGATAACCCGGCCTTGCTGCGCTTGATCAGGCAGGCGGAGACGGGGGATCAGATTCGCTTCAAGGGTGTGTTGGCGAAGTACGAAAATCCGGCCAACGGCTTCCAGCGGGGCACCAGTATCAGTCGCACGGATACCGGCAATGGCGCCTGCGAGACGGTCTATCTGGATGAGTTTGAGATTGTGCGCAAAGCCAACTCAGGCTGGCGCGCGGCCTTCAGCCTGAGTATCTGGGTGACCCTGATTTCTGCTGTGGTTTGGACGGGGCTGGTGATGTCAGGTCGCGGCAGCCACAAAAACTAAATTGGTCGGGATCACAACTCCCGCGTGGCGAGGAAGCGAACATCCGGCCAGCGCTCCTGAGCCAGTTGCAGGTTGACCCGGGTGGGTGCCAGATAGACCAGCTGATCATCGCCGTCCAGGGCGAGGTTTTCGTGGGCCTTGGTGCGGAATTGCTCCAGCATCTTGCTGTCATCGCATTGTATCCAGCGGGCGGTGGCTATGCCGACTGCCTCCACCACTGCTTCGACGTTGTATTCGTCTTTGAGCCGTTGCGCCGCCACCTCGAACTGGAGCACACCGACGGCGCCGAGGATGAGGTCGTTGTTTTTCAGGGGTCGGAAACTCTGGGTGGCGCCTTCTTCGGATAGCTGCAATATGCCTTTGAGGAGTTGCTTGCCTTTCAGCGGGTCTTTCAGCACCACGCGGCGGAACAGCTCGGGGGCGAAGAAGGGGATGCCCTCGTACTTGAGGTTCTCGCCCTCGGTAAAGGTGTCGCCAATCTGGATGGTGCCGTGGTTGTGCAGGCCGATGATGTCGCCCGGCCAGGCCTCTTCCACCTGGGCGCGCTCGTCGGCCTGAAAGGTGACGGCATTGGCCACCTGCACCGTCTTGCCCAGGCGCACATGGTTGAGCTTCATGCCCTTGCGGTAGCTGCCGGAACAGACGCGGAAGAAGGCGACGCGGTCGCGGTGCTGGGGGTCCATGTTGGCCTGGATCTTGAACACGAAGCCGGTCATGCGCTCCTCGGCGGGGTCCACCAGGCGCTGCACGGTTTTGCGCGGCTGCGGTGTCGGTGCGTAGTCGACAAAGGCATCGAGCAATTCTTTGACGCCGAAGTTGTTGATTGCCGAGCCAAAAAACACCGGCGTCTGGGCGCCGCGCAGGTAGGCGGCATGGTCGATCCCATGGCTGGCGCCGCGCACCAGTTCCACCTCGGTGCGCAGTTCATCGGCTTGATCTCCCACCAGTTCATCCAGGCGCGGGTTGTCCAGGCCGACGATCAGCTCGCCCTGCTGAATCTTGCCGCCGTGGGTGGGGCTGTACATATAGGTGGTATCGGTGCGCAGGTCATAGACGCCGCGGAAGCGCTTGCCCATGCCGATGGGCCAGGTGGCCGGGGCGCATTGGATGCCCAGCACACTCTCCACCTCATCCAGTAGCTCCATGGCGTCCCGGCCCTCACGGTCGAGCTTGTTGATGAAGGTGAGGATGGGGGTGTCACGCATGCGGCATACCTCCATCAGCTTGATGGTGCGCTCCTCCACCCCCTTGGCGACGTCGATCACCATCAGCGCCGAGTCCACCGCAGTGAGGGTGCGGTAGGTGTCCTCGGAGAAGTCCTCATGGCCGGGGGTGTCGAGCAGATTCAACACCCGACCGTTGTAGGGGAACTGCATCACCGAGGAGGTCACCGAGCTGCCGCGCTCCTGCTCCATCTTCATCCAGTCAGAAGTGGCATGGCGAGCGGCCTTGCGTCCCTTGACCGTGCCGGCGAGCTGAATGGCACCGCCGAACAGCAGCAGCTTTTCGGTCAAGGTGGTCTTGCCGGCGTCCGGATGGGAGATGATGGCGAAGGTGCGGCGCTTGGCCAGCTGTTGCTGCAGGGTATCAGCCATGGTCGTGAGGGTTCGCGTCAGTGGGTGCCGGTGGAAAAGGCCGGCATTCTCGCCGATTGAGCTCGCTGACTCAATGCCTTAAGCCAACAAGAATTTTGCAAAATCGCGCGGAGCTGATAGTCTTGGCTGCCCTTGGTTCCGGTGCCGGCCGATGCGAAAAAACCAAGGCACTTGTGATTGTTGGCACTGATATTGCTGTTTTAGGCTTGTTTCCGGGCGTTGCTGGCGCGGGAAAGGCTAGGCAAGATCGGAAGAAAGTTTCTGTTCTGGCCGCTTGTTATTTCTGATATTTAGTAGGGCAGTTTATGGCTAAATATTTAGTTTCATTCGTTATTCTTCTGGTTGTCACCCTCGTCAACCTGTTTATTCAGTTTCAGGATTCCACGCCGACTGCTACCCCGCAAGAGCAGCCTCAGGCACAGGCCCTGCCAGTACCTAAGCTGGCTCCCATGCCGGCCAAGCAGGATTACGACCTGCCCATGGAGCCTGAAAAGCTCATTGTCTGGCGTGAAACCGAATATGCCGATGGGGATTACGTCAAGGTCGAAAAACCCGCACCCAAGACGGTAATCAAATCGCGCAAGCCTGCCAAGGAAACCATTGTTTCCAATGGCATCAAGTACGTAAAGATTCCATTCAAAGACAAGTACATCTACGTTTCCAGCGATTACTACAAGGTCGGTGGGGTCAGAAAGCCCCTGTCATTGAAGGAAGCCCAGCGGGTGGCGCGTCAGCATGGCGCGGTTCTGCCTACCCAGGAGATGGTGGACGCCATCTGGCGGCACGCGGATCTCAAGCTCAAGCCCATTCCCTTGCAGGCCGGTCCGCTGATGACCCAGCCGGTGTATTACCTCAAGCACAACTCATTGATTGAGAGACAGATCAACAACCGTTCCTATGACCTGGTGGCAGGCCACAAGAAAGACATTATCCGGCCACAGCGGCAGGGTCGGGTGACTATTTATGGCTGGCATCGATTGGATGGCGTGCCCATTCAGCCCACCTCCAATGTTCATGACGATGATTACGACGACTATTCCAACTGCCTGAGATTGGTCAAGCTGCAGGCGTAAGTTGTTGATCTGTTGGGTCAGTCAAACACATAGCCCTTGGGCACAACCACCACGCCCTTTTCACTCAGGGTAAAACGCTCCGCATCCCGCTGGCGATCAAAGCCAATTTGTTCGCCAGCGGGAATCTTCACGCCCTTGTCGACGATACAGCGATTCAGACGCGCCCCTTCGCCCACCTCCACGCCGTTGAACAGGATGGCGTTGTGGACGTAGGCCCCTTCGTTGATCTTGACCCGGGGAAAGAGAATCGAATGCTCGACACTGCCGCCGATGATGAGCACCCCGCCGGCGATGATTGAGTTGAGGAACATGCCCTCATCCCCGAGGCTGCCGGGTACGGTGCGGGCGGGCGGATACTGGGCCTGATAGGTGCGAATGGGCCAGTCGGGCTGGTAGAGATCCAGGGCCGGCACCGGATTGAGCAGGTCCATGTTGGCCTCGTAATAGCTGTCGAGGGTGCCCACATCACGCCAGTAGCGATCCGGGCTGACGCGACCCTTGGGGCCGCCGAATCGGTAGGCCATGACCTTGGCGGATTGGATCAGTTGTGGGATCAGATCCATGCCGAAGTCATGGCTGGAGTCAGGATTTTGGCGGTCTTGTTCGAGGATGTCGATCAGCAGATCGGTTTTGAACAGGTAGATGCCCATGGAAGCGAGGGCGTGGCTCCCATGGCCGGGAATCGGCTGAGGTTGCTCAGGCTTTTCGGCAAATGCGTTGATGCGGTCCTTCTCGTCCACCCCGAGGATGCCGAATTGGCTGGCCTGGGCCAGTGGCACCTCCATGCAGGCGATGCTCATATCGGCCTGCTGTTCCTTATGCTGCTGCAGCAGGGAGGCATAATCCATCCGGTAGATGTGGTCGCCAGAGAGGATGAGCACCCGCTCGGCGCCGCTGCGTTTGATCATGTAGAGGTTCTGATAGACCGCATCGGCGGTGCCCTGATACCAGCTATCGCCAGTGCGCATCTGCGGCGGAACGGCGGTGATGTATTCGCCCAATTCCGGATTGAGCAAGGACCAGCCATCGCGCAGGTGTTTCTGCAGCGAGTGGGATTTGTATTGGGTCAGCACCAGCACGCGGCGCAGGCCGGAATGCAGGCAGTTGGCCAGGGTGAAGTCGATGATGCGGTACTTGCCACCAAAGGGCACCGCAGGCTTGGCCCGGTCCAGGGTCAGGGGCTTGAGACGGGAGCCATGGCCCCCGGCGAGGATGACAGAAAGTGTGCTGGCAGGCATGGGGATGATCCCTGAGTGGCTAGTCTGCCGACTATATTCCCACCAAGACTTCGTGAAGGTCAAAGCGATCTGCATTGGCCTGTTCTGCGTTCAAAACGGCCGCCAGAGTCGCGCACAAGACTGGTGCAGCTTCCGGGTCGGGCTGCTGTGAAATGGTGCGTTTTGGGCTGAATTTTCCTGTGGTTCCGCCTCATGAATATCTCTCAACCTATTGTAATAAAACTAACTTAATATAATGGCATAGCAATTGCGCTGGTGCGCCAGGGTCCTGCTGCTGGGGCTCGTACTTTTTCCTGGAGAAAATGCACCATGCGACTAACAACTGCCGTTAAACGCTTCACCCTGGCCAGCGCTGTTGCCGCTGGTCTGGGTCTGTCCAGCCTGGCCAGCGCCGCCGATACGATCAAGGTCGGTATCCTCCATTCCCTGTCTGGCACCATGGCCATCAGCGAGACCACGCTGAAAGACACCATGCTGATGCTCATCGAGGAGCAGAACAAGAAGGGTGGTCTGCTCGGCAAGCAACTGGAACCTGTGGTGGTGGACCCTGCGTCCAACTGGCCACTGTTCGCCGAGAAGGCGCGCGAGCTGCTGACCAAGGACAAGGTGGACGCCACCTTCGGTTGCTGGACCTCGGTGTCGCGCAAGTCGGTGCTGCCGGTGTTCGAAGAGCTCAATGGTCTGCTGTTCTACCCGGTGCAGTACGAGGGTGAAGAGTCGTCGAAAAACGTCTTCTATACCGGCGCCGCGCCTAACCAGCAAGCGATTCCCGCGGTGGATTACCTGATGAACGACATCGGCGTGAAGCGCTGGGTGCTGGCCGGTACTGACTATGTCTACCCGCGCACCACAAACAAGATTCTGGAGTCATACCTCAAGGCCAAGGGCGTGGCTGAGGAAGACATCATGATCAACTACACGCCCTTCGGTCACTCCGACTGGCAGTCGATCGTCGCCGAGATCAAGAAGTTCGGCTCCGCCGGCAAGAAGACCGCCGTGGTCTCCACCATTAACGGCGATGCCAACGTGCCTTTCTACAAGGAACTGGGCAACCAGGGCATCTCGGCCCAGGACATCCCGGTGGTGGCCTTCTCGGTGGGTGAAGAGGAACTCTCCGGTATCGACACCAAGCCGCTGGTCGGTCATCTGGCCGCCTGGAACTACTTCATGAGCGTGGATGCACCGGAGAATGCCGAATTCATCAAGGCTTGGCACAGCTTCATCAAGGATGAAAAGCGCGTCACCAACGATCCCATGGAGGCCCATTACGTTGGCTTCAACATGTGGGTGAAGGCGGTGGAGAAGGCCGGTAGTACCGATCCCGACAAGGTGGCCGCGGCCATCATCGGCGTCGAGGTACCCAACCTGACTGGCGGCACCTCCAAGATGCTGCCCAACCACCACATCACCAAGCCGGTGCTTATCGGTGAGATTCAGGGCGACGGTCAGTTCTCGGTGGTCTGGGAGACCGAAGGCCTTTTGCCTGGCGATGCCTGGTCAGACTTCCTCGAAGGTTCCAAGGACATCGAAGCCGATTGGGTCGAGCTGAAGTGCGGTAACTACAACACCGTCACCAAGACCTGCTCCGGCCAGAACTACTAAGTTCTTCATGCCCCTCGCTCCCTCCTGCGGGAGGGGGCTTGGGCAGATTGGAAAAAGTCCGCAAATGAACGCGAATCAACGCGAATGAATTCAGGATATTTGTGGGCTTTGCGGGGCGATCAGGGTTGGCTCGTTCCCGGGTTCTGAGGTGGAAAGGGAGAATAATTCAACCGGTATGCACCCGCATCATCTGCGGTTTGTTACATCAAAAACCCTTGTTCGGTTGTTATTTGCGTCCATTCGCGTTCATTTGCGGACTTAATAAAAAACCATGCTGACCCGATTCCTATTGCTGCTGATGCTGCTGACCCTACCCCTGGCGGGCTGGGCCGATGCCTTCGGCGAGGCGCTGGAGCTGTTGCTGGAGCGCAAGTTCGCCGACAAGGAACAGGCCGTGCCGGCGCTGATGGTGACGGGTGATGAGCGGGTCAGGCCCCTGTTACAGGCGCTGCTGCAGGGCGAGCTGCGCTACCGGGCTTCCGACCGGCAAATCTATTTCCCTCGGGACGGCAAGAGCATCGCCGTGCTGAGCGGCCAAGCACTCGGCGAAATAGCGCCTTCCGAGGCGAAAAAGATCAATCTGAACAACCGTATGCGCAGCCAGATCAAGAGCGCGCTGGCGGAGTTGAACCTGGCC
Organism: Gammaproteobacteria bacterium; assembly: GCA_015231665.1. Classification (GTDB taxonomy): domain Bacteria; phylum Pseudomonadota; class Gammaproteobacteria; order Chromatiales; family Chromatiaceae; genus Magnetovirga. The sequence goes on along the minus strand of JADGBD010000045.1, from coordinate 1,822 downwards.
CATGCCGATCCGGCCAAGCGGCTGCAGGCGGTCAATGCCTTGCTGGGTAGCCTGGATGCCGAGACCATCGAGGTCCTGCGCAAGCGCCAGCAGAGCGAGAGTGACGAGTCGGTGCTGGAGGTTATGGCCCTGGCCCTGAGTATCGCCGACCTGGGTTCCGGCGATGAGGCCAAGACTCTGGCGGCCATTGCCCAGCTGGAAGGTAGCCTGAATGCGCAGATCCGTGGCGAGTTGCTGCGCCTGCAGCAGACTGCCGAGTCCGAGGCGGTGCAGACCGCTGCCGCCAGGGCACTGGCGTCGATCCAGGCTCGGCTGGACTGGTACGCGACCCTGGAGACCCTGTTCTTCGGCCTGTCTCTGGGCTCGGTGCTGGTGCTCGCGGCCATCGGTCTGGCCATCACCTTCGGCGTCATGGGGGTGATCAACATGGCCCACGGCGAGTTGATCATGCTCGGCGCCTATACCACCTATGTGGTGCAGTTGCTTCTGCCCAACCACATCGGCATTTCCCTGTTCATCGCCATCCCGGCGGCCTTCATTGTCTCCGGCCTGGTCGGCATCCTGATCCAGCGCGGCGTCATCCGCTACCTGCACGGCCGTGCCCTGGAGACCCTGCTGGCCACCTTCGGCATCAGCCTCATCCTGCAACAGGCGGTGCGCTCGATCTTCTCGCCGCTGAACCGCAGTGTCGAGACGCCGGCCTGGATGTCCGGCTCCTGGCAGGTCAACGAGGTGCTATCCCTGACCCTGAATCGCATGTACATCATCTTGTTCTGTCTGCTGGTGTTCGCCCTGCTGTTCTGGATACTCAAGCGCAGCCGCCTCGGCCTGCAGGTGCGTGCGGTGTCGCAGAACCGCGCCATGGCTCGCAGCATGGGGGTGCGCTCGGAGTGGGTGGATGCCCTGACCTTTGGCCTGGGTTCCGGTATCGCCGGTATCGCCGGCGTGGCCCTGAGCCAGCTGACCAACGTCGGCCCCAACCTGGGCCAGAGCTACATCATCGACAGCTTCATGGTGGTGGTGTTTGGCGGTGTCGGCAACCTCTGGGGCACCCTGGTGGCGGGCCTCAGCCTGGGGGTGGCCAACAAGCTGCTGGAACCCTGGTCCGGCGCCGTGCTGGCGAAGATACTGGTGCTGGTGTTCATCATCCTCTTCATCCAGAAGCGCCCCAGGGGCCTGTTCCCGCAAAAGGGGAGGGCGGCGACGTGATCTGTTTAGCTGAAAAACAAATTGGTAAAGGGCTTTTTGCTGTTGCTGCGGTAGATGCTGAAGTCCTTGTCAACGCTGGCCACCAACTGGGTATTCAGGCGTTCGCACAGTGCCACCAGAGAGGCGTCGGCGAAATCCGCAGGCAGATCGGCGTATTTGCTCAACACCTGCAAAATGCGCGGAATGTCATGGGCTGTGTCGCGGTCAATGATCAAGGCCTGCCCGGCCCAAGTCAGAAAATCCCTTTGCGCCTGAGCGGAAAAGTCCAGCATGTAGACTGTCTCGGTGATGACCGCCAGATTGCTGTGCAGCAAGCCGGAACTGGATTGCAAAAAGTGTTTGGCTTGTTCATGAAACTGATCAGAGCCGTCAAACAGAGCAATCAGGGGGCCAGTATCAACGACGATGTTTCGCACCGAGCTTCTCCCTCAGCAGTTCCTTGTGGCGTAGGCTACGATCGGTTTCGCCACTGGAATAACGGCCAAACAGGGGTTCTCCAATCTGATAAGCGGAGCGATTATCGCGATCTAGCTTTTCGCGGATGGCCTGGCGGACAAACTCAGATACAGAGCCGCCTTCGCGCTCCAGACGTAAGCGAAGCTCTGTTTCCAGT
>JADGBD010000044.1:6918-10407 GCA_015231665.1 Gammaproteobacteria bacterium | reverse complement strand
CATTGGCGCTACTCCAGCGCGAGGAATTATCTGGGCGGCGATGCTTTGATTCCGGTTTATACCCAATGGTGGCGTGGTAGCTAGGGTGGAGGCGTTCCGCAGCGCGGAACTACGGCATTCCCACGCGGCGCGTGGGAACGAGAAAATTTTCCCCAGGGTGTGCCACTGATCAAAACCCCCCGCCAAACTCACGGACCAGATCCAACAGCATCATCTGGGCTTGCTGGCGCTCGTAATTGCGCATTTCCAGTATCGGTTTGAGGTCCTTGAGGGTGTGCAGCCGTTCGCGTAGTTGCTGGTTGAGCTGTTCCTCTTCGTCGAGGTATGCCTGCCATTCGGCGATTCTTTTCTTGCGTCCCTTGCTGGTGGCGGCGTAGAGGATTTCGAATACCATTTGGCGGTAGGGGTGTGAGCTGATGTAGTTATCCTGCTCGTCTTCCAAGTCATAGACCTGTTCCTCCAGCAGGTCGCAGAGGCGGGACATTTCCTGCTCGGCGATTTCCAGGTCGGAGCCATCCACATGCTCGGTGTAGATGCTCAACAGAGTCATCACATCGCCCTGCTTGCGCGCGCGGAGCAGCTCGCGCATCTGCTTTTGTTTGAGTTCGCGCTTGACCTCGTCCTGCTCCCGGTCCGGGTGCAGGGCCTGGGCGGCCTTGCGAAACAGCTGCTTGAGCCAGTTCTCGTCGTCCAGGGCATGGCGCGGTCGGGTTTCGGCTTCCGCGCCCATCTCTGCGCCATTGCCGAGGCGATCCTGCTCCGGGTTGAACTGGGTTTCATCAAAGCCAAACAGGTCGTCTTGAAAGAACTCCTCGTCGAGATCATCCTCGTCTTCGTCCATTTCCTCAGGCTCTTCTTGCTGCATTTTCTGCAGGTATTCGTTTATTTCTGCCTGTGACACGCCCCAGGATTTGGCTAAGGCGGTGTAGTGGTTGTGTTGGATTTCGATGGCGGTCCGGCTCAAAGGGGCGGATTTTGTCTGCCAGCTCGACAATCCACTCGGCCAGTTCCTTCTTCTGCCATTCCGGGAGGCTTTTGCGGCTGGCGAATACCAGCAGCTTGTCCGCCAGGGCCTTGTAGCCCTCCAGCTGGGCCAGATCCCTCTCGCGGCTGTGCTGGCGGTGGAATTCCACTAGCTCGTCAAGGTCCTGGCGAAAGCGCTGGTTGAGTTGGCGCTGCTTTTTCAGCTTGGCGCTGAGTTTGTCGAAGCGCTCCTGGGCCTTGTGGCTGCGAGCCGGCTTGGCGGATTGGCTGCTGATGGTGATTTTCATCGGTTGGGTATCTCGGCGCTGGAATGGAGAGGGGCGAGCAGCTGTGCACTCAGCCGGGCGAAGGCGGCAACGCTGAGGGTCTCGGCCCTGGCTTGAGGGTCTACCCCTGCGGCCTGAATCTGGCCTTCATCCAGCAGGCCCTTGAGGCCGTTGCGCAGGGTCTTGCGCCTTTGGCTGAAGGCGGCGGCCACCAGCCGGCCAAAGGCGGCGAAGTCGGCGATGGGGTAGAGGGGTTCGCCATGGGGCTGTAGCCGGACGAAGGCGGAGTCCACCTTGGGCGCGGGCTTGAAGGCGCCGGGGCCGATGTCGAACAGATGGGTCACCCGGCAGCGTGCCTGCAGCATCACCGTCAGGCGGCCGTAGTCCTTGCCGCCGGGCTCGGCGGCCATGCGCTCGACCACCTCTTTTTGCAGCATGAAGTGCATGTCGGCAATCCGCGCGCTCTGCTCCAGCAGGTGAAACAGCAAGGGCGTGGAGATGTTGTAGGGCAGATTGCCTACCAGCCGCAGGGGCTGTTCCAGACCCAGGGGAGCGAAGTTGAATCTGAGGGCGTCGGCGTTGTGGATGATCAGCTCCCCTAGCCCGACACAGCTCTGGCGCAGGGGTTCAATCAGGTCGCGATCCAGCTCCACCACCTGCAAACGGCCGCAGGCCTGCAGCAGAGGCTTGGTGATGGCGGCCTGGCCGGGGCCGATCTCCAGCAGGTTCTCCCCCGGTTGCGGATTGATACTGCGCACTATGCGGCCGATTACTCCCTGATCTTGAAGGAAGTTCTGACCAAAACGCTTGCGGGCTTGGTGGCTCATGGGTTTGCTGGGCTCATTTTGCTGGTTGCACTGGTGGAAGTTGGCGCTTGTGCATCCGGGGGATGATAACAAATCTGCCCCCTTGCCTCAGCGGGGTACTGCCGGGGAGTGCTTTTGCTGCTTTGCAATAATGGCGCTTTCGCTGACCGCCGCCTTGGGTATAATTCAGGTCCTTTTCGGTTTTTTGGAGCGCGTGCATGTCCCAGGTAAAGAAGGTGGTGCTGGCCTATTCCGGGGGTCTGGATACCTCCATCATCCTCAAGTGGCTGCAGGATAACTACGGCTGCGAGGTGGTCACCTTCACCGCCGACATCGGCCAGGGCGAAGAGCTGGAGCCGGCCCGCGCCACGGCAAAGGCAGCCGGGCTCAAGGAGATCTACATCGATGACCTGCGCGAGGAATTTGCCCGCGACTTCGTCTTCCCCATGTTCCGTGCCAATGCCATCTACGAGGGTGAGTACCTGCTCGGCACCTCCATTGCCCGGCCGCTGATCGCCAAGCGCCTGATCGAGATCGTCAACCAGACCGGCGCCGATGCCATTGCCCATGGCGCCACCGGCAAGGGTAACGATCAGGTGCGCTTCGAGCTGGGCGCCTACGCCCTCAAGCCGGACATCCGGGTCATAGCCCCCTGGCGCGAGTGGGACCTGCTGTCGCGGGAAAAACTCATGCAGTATGCCGAGGAGCACGGCATCGCCGTGGACTTCGCCAAGAAGGGCAAGAAATCGCCCTATTCCATGGACGCCAACCTGCTGCATATCTCTTATGAGGGCGGCATCCTCGAAGACCCCTGGGCCGAGCCGGAAGAAGACATGTGGCGCTGGACGGTGTCACCGGAGGCGGCGCCGGATCAGCCCACCTATGTGGAGCTGACCTACGAAAACGGCGACATAGTCGCTATCGACGGCCAGGCCATGAGCCCGGCCAGCGTCATGGAGCACCTGAACAAGGTCGCCGGGGCCAACGGCATCGGCCGGGATGACATCGTCGAGAACCGCTACGTCGGCATGAAGTCCCGCGGCGCCTACGAGACCCCGGCGGGCACGGTGATGCTCAAGGCCCACCGCGCCATGGAGTCCCTGACCCTGGACCGCGAGGCGGCCCATCTGAAGGATGAGCTGATGCCGCGCTACGCCAGCATGATTTACAACGGCTATTGGTTCTCACCGGAGCGCGAGGCCCTGCAGGCGCTGATCGATCAGACCCAGCAGGTGGTCAACGGCGTGGTGCGGATGAAGCTGTACAAGGGCAATGTCATAGTCGCCGGGCGCAAGTCGGCGAGCAACAGCCTGTTCGATGAGTCCATCGCCACCTTCGAGGACGATGCCGGCGCCTACAATCAGAAAGATGCCGAGGGCTTCATCAAGCTCAATGCCTTGCGTCTGCGGGTGCAGGCGCGACGTCGCGGCTAG
>JADGBD010000044.1:0-6818 GCA_015231665.1 Gammaproteobacteria bacterium | reverse complement strand
CCCAGAGTTCGGTAATCTGGCACTTGCCATAAGCAGGAGTTGCCATGTTTCGCAAGATTTTGATCGCCAATCGCGGGGAGATTGCTGTTCGCATCATCCGCGCCTGCTCCGAGATGGGCATTCGCTCGGTCGCCATCTATTCCGATGCCGACCGCTACTCGCTGCACGTAAAAAAGGCCGATGAGGCCTACAGCCTGGGGGCCGATCCCCTGGCCGGTTACCTCAATGTGCACCGCATCGCCAACCTGGCCGCCTCCACCGGCTGTGACGCCGTCCACCCCGGCTACGGCTTCCTCTCCGAGAACCCGGAGCTGGCGGAGGCCTGCGAGCGCCGTGGCATTGTCTTCATCGGCCCCACCGCCGAGGTCATCCGCCGCATGGGCGACAAGACCGAGGCGCGCAAGGCGATGATTGCCGCCGGTCTGCCGGTGACGCCAGGTTCCGACGGCAACCTCTACGACCTGGATCAGGCCCTGGCCATGGCCAACAAGCTGGGCTATCCGATCATGCTCAAGGCCACTTCCGGCGGTGGCGGTCGCGGCATTCGCCGCTGCGACACCCCGGAGGAGCTGCGCAACAACTACGAGCGGGTGATCTCCGAGGCCACCAAGGCCTTTGGTCGCGCCGAGGTGTTCATGGAGAGGTGCGTGGTCAACCCGCGCCACATCGAGGTGCAGGTGCTGGGTGACCACCACGGCAACGCCATTCACCTCTACGAGCGCGACTGCTCAATCCAGCGGCGCAACCAGAAGCTGATCGAAATCGCCCCCTCGCCCCAGCTGGACGAGGCCCAGCGTCAGTACATCGGCGGTCTGGCGGTGCTCGCGGCCAAGGCGGTGGGCTACACCAATGCCGGCACCGTCGAGTTCCTGCTGGACTCGGACAATCGCTTCTATTTCATGGAGATGAACACCCGGGTACAGGTGGAGCACACCATCACCGAAACCATCACCGGCATCGACATCGTCGAGGAGCAGATTCGTATCGCCGCCGGCCTGCAGCTGCGCTTCAAGCAGCATGAGGTGCAGCGGCGCGGCTTTGCCATCCAGTTCCGCATCAACGCCGAGGACCCGAAGAACGGCTTCATGCCCAGCTTCGGCCGCATCTCCCGCTACTACGCCCCCGGTGGTCCCGGAGTGCGCACCGACGCCGCCATCTACACCGGCTACACGGTGCCGCCCTACTACGACTCCATGCTCGCCAAGATCATCGTCTGGGCCCTGAATTGGGAGGACGCGGTCAGCCGCGGTCAGCGCGCCCTGCAGGATATGGGGGTGTTCGGCATCAAGACCACCATCCCCTACTACCTGGCCATACTGGCCAACCGCGAGTTCCGCTCGGGTCAGTTCAACACCGGTTTTGTCGAGGCCCATCCGGAGTTGATCGAATACTCCTGCAAGCGTCGCAAAGAAGAGATTGCCGCGGTCATCGCCGCCGCCATTGCCGCCCACGCCGGGCTGTAACACGAGGTCAAATCCATGCCAAAGATCCAAGTCACCGATGTCATCCTCCGCGATGCCCACCAGTCGCTGCTGGCCACGCGCATGCGCCTGGAGGACATGCTGCCCATCTGCCCCAAGCTGGACAAGGTCGGCTTCTGGTCGCTGGAATGCTGGGGCGGCGCCACCTTCGACTCCTGCGTGCGCTTTCTCAAGGAAGACCCCTGGGAGCGCCTGCGCAAGCTGCGCGAGGCCCTGCCCAACACCCAGTTGCAGATGCTCCTGCGCGGTCAGAACCTGCTCGGCTACCGCCATTACTCCGATGACGTGGTGCGCGCCTTCGTGCGCAAGAGTGCCGACAACGGCATGGATGTGTTCCGCATCTTTGATGCCATGAACGACGTGCGCAACCTCAAGGTCTCGGTTGAAGAAACCAAAAAAGTCGGCAAGCACGCCCAGGGCACCATCTGTTACACCCTCAGCCCGGTACACACCACCGAGGGTTTCGTCACCCTGGCCAAGGAGCTCGAAGCCATGGGCTGCGACTCCCTGGCGATCAAGGACATGGCCGGCCTGCTCACCCCCTATGCCACCGCCGAGCTGGTCAAGGCGCTGAAGAATGCCGTGTCGCTGCCGCTGCATCTGCACTCCCACTCCACCGCCGGTCTGGCGGAGATGTGCATGCTCAAGGCTATCGAGAACGGTTGCGAGAATATCAACACCGCCATCTCCTCCCTGGCCGGCGGCACCTCCCATCCGCCCACCGAAAGCATGGTCGCCGCCCTGCGCGGTACTGAGTACGACACCGGCCTGGATCTGGAGCTGCTGCAGGAAATCGGCTTCTACTTCTACGATGTGCGCAAGAAATACCACCAGTACGAGAGCGACTACACCGGCGTGGATACCCGGGTGCAGGTCAATCAGGTGCCCGGCGGCATGATCTCCAACCTGGCCAATCAGCTCAAGGAACAGAACGCCCTGGATCGGATGAACGATGTGCTCGCCGAGATCCCGGCGGTGCGCAAGGACCTGGGCTACCCGCCCCTGGTTACCCCTACCTCGCAGATTGTCGGCACCCAGGCGGTGCTCAATGTGCTCACCGATCACCGCTACCAGACCATCACCAATGAGGTTAAGCGCTACCTGCAAGGCGGCTACGGCAAAGCGCCGGCGCCGGTCAACCCGACCCTGCAGCAGCAGGCGGTGGGTGGTGAGGACCTGATCGAATGCCGCCCCGCGGACCTGCTGCCGCCGGAGCTGGAGCGCCTGCGCGAGGAAGTGGTCGGCCTGGCCAAGTCCGAGGAAGACGTGCTCACCTACGCCATGTTCCCTGAGGTCGGGCGCAAGTTCCTCGAAGAGCGCGAGGCCGGTACCCTGGTGCCTGAGGCCCTCAAGCCGATCAAAAGCGACGATGGCCGCGTGGCCCCCACCGAGTTCAATGTCGCTCTGCACGGCGAGACCTACCACGTCAAGGTCACCGGCGCCGGTCATAAGGAGGAATCCGAACGCCACTTCTACCTGGCCATCGACGGCGTACCGGAAGAAGTGGTGGTGGAGACCCTGGATCAGATCGTGCTGGAGGGCGGCGCCAAGGGCGCGGTGGCCCAGGCCATCTCCGGCAAGCGGCCCAAACCGAGCAAGGAAGGCGATGTGACCACCTCCATGCCCGGCAACATCGTCGAGGTGCTGGTCAAGGAGGGCGATATGGTCAGCGCCGGCCAGGCGGTGCTGATCACCGAGGCGATGAAAATGGAAACCGAGATCCAGGCCCCCATCGCCGGCAGGGTCACCGGCGTGTTCGTGCAAAAGGGCGATGCCGTCAACCCCAACGAGGTGCTGGTGGAAATCCAGGCCTGATGTCAAGCGGGACGCAGAGGGCGCGGAGGAGCGCAGAGTACGCCGAGATAACTCAAAATTCTCTGCGGTCTTTGCGCTCCTCCGCGCCTTCTGCGTCCTGCGCTTAACCCATGAAAGCCTACGAAGGCATCGACCGGCGTTTGGGTCTGGAGGACCTGCTGCCGGATTTGATCGATGATGGGCTGATCCTGACCGAGCAGGCCGAGGAATTGCGTCGGCTGTATCGCGGCACCCATGCCCCCAAGTCGGAGACTCACCCTCTGGTCTGGCTGGCCGAGCGCGATCTGTTCAATGCCAGCGACCCCGCCGAGCCCCTGACTCTGGACCGTCTGACCCGCTGGCTGGCAAAGCGTCTGGAAATCCCCTTCTTCCACATCGATCCACTGAAGATGGATGTGGACTCGGTCACCCGCATCATCGCTCCCGCCTACGCCGCCCGCTACCGCATCCTGCCGGTGGCGGTTAGCGCCAGCAAGGTCACCTTCGCCACCGCCGAGCCCTTCGAGCGCGGTTGGGAACAGGAGCTGGGCCAGGTACTGCGCCGCGATATCGACCGGGTCATCGCCAATCCCCTGGAGGTGATGCGCTTTCAGGAGGAGCTGTTCGGTCTCAGCCATAGCATCCGCAAGGCCGGCCTCAATGATGACTGGCGCCAGCTGGCCGGGGTCACCAATGTCGAGGCCCTGGTGGACCTGGGCAAGGCGGGCAAGCTGGAGGCCAACGACCGCCACATCATCAATATCGTCGATTGGTTGTTTCAGTACGCCTTCGAGCAGCGCGCCAGCGACATCCACCTAGAGCCGCGGCGGGAGGTGGCCAACATCCGCTTCCGCATCGACGGCATGCTGCACAGCGTCTATCAGGTGCCGGCGGCGATCATGGCGGCGATCACCAGCCGGATCAAAAGCCTGGGGCGCATGGACATAGTCGAGAAGCGCCGGCCCCAGGATGGCCGGATCAAGACCCGCACCCCCGGCGGCCAGGAAGTGGAGCTGCGCCTGTCCACCATGCCCACCGCCTTTGGCGAGAAGCTGGTGATGCGCATCTTCGACCCCCAGGTGCTGGTGCGCAGCACCGAGGAGCTGGGCTTCAGTCCCGGCGACAGCCGCCACTGGCAGGAGATGATCAGCCAGACCCACGGCATAGTGCTGGTCACGGGTCCCACCGGCTCGGGCAAGACCACCACACTCTATTCCACCCTCAAGACCCTGGCTCGCCCCGAGGTCAACCTCTGCACCATCGAGGACCCCATCGAGATGGTCGAGCCCAGTTTCAACCAGATGCAGGTGAATCACGCCATCGGCCTGGACTTTGCCAGCGGCGTGCGCACCCTGATGCGCCAGGACCCGGACATCATCATGGTGGGTGAGATCCGCGACCTGGAAACGGCGGAGATGGCGATTCAGGCCGCGCTCACCGGCCATCTGGTGCTCTCCACCCTGCACACCAACGACGCCGCCTCGGCGATCACCCGCCTGATGGACATAGGTGTGCCGCCCTACCTGATCAACGCTACCCTGCTCGGGGTGGTGGCCCAGCGCCTGCTGCGCACCCTCTGCCCCCACTGCAAGGGCGAAACCCCGGTGGACCTCAACCACTGGCAGGCCCTCACCCATCCCTGGAAAAGCAAGGCGCCGGAACGGGTCTATGCGCCGGTGGGTTGCCTCAAATGCCGCGAGACCGGCTATCAGGGGCGGGTGGGCATCTACGAGATCCTGCGCCTCAGCACCGAGGTCAAGGCGCAGATTCAACCCAACTGCAGCAGCGAGGACATCGCTTTGCAAGGCCTCAAGCAAGGCATGGAATCCCTGCGCATCAGCGGCGTGCGCAAGGTCGTCGCCGGCCTGACCTCAATCGAGGAACTCCTGCGGGTAACTCCGGCGGTTTGACGGTTATTACAGCCTCGAGACCTGGATAACCAAGTTTTACATGACAGCCAGCCAGGCAGGCTGTAGTCTCGAATCCACCTGAAACCTCGACGAGACCTGACTTATGCCGGCTAAGCAACGCGCCCTTCTAACCCCCGCTTTCTCTCTAATTGCGATTTCAGGCTGGATGGTGGGTTTTCCCGCTTATGCTAACCAGTGCGATTCACTGAGTTCCGGCTTGTACCAATACGTCAATACGGTGAGCCTTACCCAACAGCCGACTTCCTATTCCTTTCAATACGGTGGCAATACGGTGATAGGTAATTTTAGTGGGAGTGATGGACTGATTGGTTTTCACATGACTTCACCAGAAGGTACCGATGCAGATGTAGGGACTCCCGGTCCCTCCATGTCGCTATATAATTGCGGTAGTTTAAATCCGGTCGGCTTGGACGGAGTTGGCACAAACTATTTTGGCATGGAAGCTTTCTCAGGAGGTGCTGATGGGCCACACGCTGAAAATGCTGGCTCGTTTAGTAGCGCCGGAGGGGGTTGGAATGGAGGGGCCGGAGGAGCATTAACTTTAGTAAATTTAGGAACTATCACCACAGACCAAGATGGTTATGGCGGCATTTTTGCCCATAGCCTGGGTGGAGATGGCGGCAATGGCGGTGACGGTGGTGGCGCTTTTGATCAGTATTCTGGTACAAATGGTGGCCTGGGGGGCAACGGCGGATCAATAAGCATTCAAAATACTGGCACGATTACTACATCGGGAAAATCAGCCCCAGCAGTTAAAGCGCGCAGTGAAGGCGGAGCAGCGGGGGCCGGCGGCTCGGGTGGCTGGGCCGCATGGTCATCCGGTGGTTCGGGCGGCACTGGTGGCAATTCGGGCAGAGAGGTAACGACCACAAACCTCGGCAACATTACGACCCAAGGAAATGGTTCCGCGGGCGTCTTGATGCAAAGCATCGGGGGCAACGGCGGTACCGGAGGGTCGCAGGCTTCAGGTATTTATGCCTTGGGTGCTAATGGTGGCGCGGGTGGCGCGGGCGGAAAGATCGATGCCACGAACGCTGGAACGATAACCACCTTAGGCCACCAATCCCCCGGCATGAGCGGGCTCTCTCTCGGTGGCGGCGGTGGCGACGGCGGTGACGCCAGTGAGGTTTCCGTCATCAGCGGCGTGGCGATTGGAGGGCGCAGCGGCGGCGGAGGTCACGCCGAGACCGTTACACTGACGAATTCTAATACGATCACAACTCAAGGTCGCCATTCACCGGGGCTGCTTGCCAGTTCCATTGGTGGGGGTGGCGGTCATGGTGGACAGGCGGATGGCCTCACCCTTTCATCTGCTTTGCTTACGCCCGTATCAGTTAATGTGGCCGTTGGCGGTAACGGTGGCAATGCCGGGGCCGGTGGGGGTATACAGGCTACCTCCTCTGGTATCCTCAGTACGGGAGCAATTGCCAGTTGTCCTTTCGAGCAGTGTGGCCCGACTCCGGGCACAAGCCCGATCTATGGGGATCATTCCCCCGGCATCCTTGCCCATTCAATCGGCGGTGGTGGTGGCGTTGGCGGCAATGACTTGTCAGTAGCAGGTACGGAAGGAGGAATCTCCCTGTCCGTTGGCAGCGGCGGCAGTGCAGGTGGA